>DATEOG010000296.1:0-4585 GCA_035274345.1 Gemmatimonadaceae bacterium | reverse complement strand
GGACTTACCGTACCCGTACATGGCTGATACCCACGAGCGCGCGAACTTTGCGGACCGCACCGTCATCGTCACCGGCGGAGGATCGGGGATCGGCCAGGCGATTGCCACGCTTTTCGGCGCGCGTGGCGCACGCGTGGGCATCCTCGATCTCGCCTCCGCCGACGCGACGGTACAGGCGATCACGGGGGCAGGCGGCACGGCGGCGCACGTTCAGTGCGACGTCTCCAAGCAGGATGACGTCTCGAACGCGTTCGCCGACGTGCAGAAGCGCTTCGGTCCGCTCGACGTCCTCGTGAACAGCGCCGGCGTCGCCCACGTCGGGACCGTAGAGCAGACGATGGAGGCGGACCTCGACCGCATCTATTCCGTCAACGTGAAGGGCGTGTACAACTGCCTCAAGCTCGGCGTCCTGGCGATGAAGGGGCGGGGCGGCGCGATCCTCAACGTCGCGTCGGTCGCGGCAACGGCCGGCATCGCCGATCGTTTCGCGTACTCGATGAGCAAGGGCGCGGTGCTCACCATGACGCTGTCCGTCGCGCGCGACTATATCCATCAGAACATTCGCTGCAACTGCATCTCGCCGGCGAGGGTGCACACGCCCTTCGTCGACGGCTTTCTCGCACGCAACTATCCCGGCCGAGAGGCGGAAGTGTTCGATCAGCTCGCGAAGACCCAACCGATCGGGCGCATGGGCAAGCCGGCCGAGATCGCCGAGCTCGCGCTGTTTCTCTGCTCCGACGCCGCGTCGTTCATCACGGGGAGCGACTACCCCATCGATGGCGGCTTCCTCACCCTCAAGATGTGATCGATGAAACTGATTCGCTTTGGACCGGCGGGCGACGAGCGTCCCGGTGTGCAGCTCTCCGACGGCCGCCGCATCGACGTCTCCGAGTTCGGCGAGGAGTACGATGAGTTCTTCTTCGGCGGCGACGGACTCGAGCGGCTCGCGCGCTGGGTGGCAACCGACGGTCAGAAGGCGCCCGTCGTCGATGCCGACGTGCGCCTCGGTCCGCCGATCGAGCGGCCGAGCAAGATCATCTGCGTCGGCCTCAACTATCGCGACCATGCGAAGGAGTCGGGGATGGCCGTCCCCGCCGAGCCGGTCATCTTCTTCAAGTCGACGACCGCGCTCGTCGGACCGAACGACGACGTGGTCATTCCGAAGGGCAGCACCAAGACCGATTGGGAGGTCGAGCTCGCGGTGGTGATCGGGAAGCGAGCGAGCTACGTGTCGGAGGCCGACGCGGCGAAGCACATCGCGGGCTACGTGCTCCACAACGACTACTCGGAGCGTGTCTTCCAGCTCGAGCGCGGCGGGCAATGGGTGAAGGGGAAGAGCTGCGACACGTTCGCGCCGCTCGGGCCCTTCCTCGCCACTCCCGACGAGATCGGCGACGTGCACGATCTGAAGCTGTGGCTCACGGTGAACGGGGAGCGCAAGCAGAACGGGTCAACGCGCGATCTGGTCTTCGGTGTGCCGATGCTCGTGAGCTACATCAGCCAGTTCATGACGCTGTTGCCGGGCGACGTCATCTCCACGGGTACGCCGGCGGGGGTGGCGATGGGGCATACGCCGGTCCGGTTCCTTCAGCCCGGTGACGTCGTGGAGCTCGGGATCGACGGGCTCGGCTCCTCTCGCCAGCGTCTCCGAGCCTACGCGTGACCGGCCGGCGCTCGCAGACGATCACGAAGGTCGAGGTACGCGACGTCCGCTTTCCGACGTCGCGCGGCCTCGACGGATCGGACGCGATGAACGCCGATCCCGACTACTCCGCGACCTACGTCATTCTGCACACCGACGCGGCGGATGGTCCGCAGGGCCACGGGCTCACCTTCACGATCGGCCGCGGGAACGAGCTGTGTGTCGCAGCGGTACGGGCGCTGACGCCGTTCGTCGTCGGTCTTTCGCTCGAGGAGATCGCGGCGGACATGGGCGCCTTCTGGCGCCGCATCGTCGGCGACAGCCAGCTGCGGTGGGTCGGACCGGAGAAGGGAGTCATCCACCTCGCCACGGCCGCGGTCGTGAACGCCGTCTGGGATCTCTGGGCGAAGGTGGAGGGCAAGCCGGTGTGGAAGCTCCTCACCGACATGTCGCCCGAAGAGATCGTGCGCTGCGTCGACTTCCGCTACATCACCGACGCGCTCACTCCCGACGAAGCGCTCGAGCTTCTGCGACGCCAGGCACCCACGCGCATGCAGCGTGAGAGTGAGCTTCGCATGAGCGGCTATACGGCATACACTACGTCCGCGGGCTGGCTCGGCTACTCGGACGAGAAGATCCGCCGCCTCTGCCGCGAGGGGATGGCCGAGGGCTGGTCGCACTTCAAGATCAAGGTCGGCCGCGATCTCGCCGACGACGTACGCCGCGCGGCGCTCATCCGCGAGGAGATCGGACCCGCCCGCAAGCTGATGGTCGATGCAAACCAGGTGTGGGAGGTCAACGAGGCGATCGCCAGCATGCGCGAGCTCGCGCGCTTCGATCCGTGGTGGATCGAGGAGCCGACGAGTCCCGACGACATCCTCGGCCACGCGGCGATCGCGCGCGCCATCGCGCCCATCGGCGTCGCGACCGGAGAGCACTGTCAGAACCGTATCGTCTTCAAGCAGCTCATGCAGGCGGGTGCGATCTCGTTCTGCCAGATCGACGCGTGCCGGTTGGGCGGTGTGAACGAGGTGATCGCGGTGCTGCTGCTTGCCGCGAAGTTCGGGATCCCGGTCTGTCCGCACGCGGGCGGTGTCGGGCTGTGCGAGTACGTGCAGCACCTCTCGATGTTCGACTACGTGTGCGTGAGCGGCACGATGGAGAATCGGATCGTCGAGTACGTCGATCATCTGCACGAACACTTCCTCGACCCGGTCGTCATCCGTGGCGGGCGCTACATGCCGCCTGCGACTCCTGGCTACAGCATCACCATGCGCGCGGAGAGTCTCGACGAGTACGCCTATCCGGACGGTGCCGCCTGGGCGGGTGTCGCTCGCTCGGCCGTCGTCCCCTCCGGACGATGAGCGGAACGGCGACGCTACCGCGGACGACGATGCGCGCCGCCGTGCTGGTGGACGTCGCGCGGATCGAGGTTCGCGACGTCCCGGTCCAGCGTCCGAAGCCGCACGAGGTGCTGGTTCGCGTCGAGGCAGTGGGGTTGTGCGGCACCGATCTGCACATCGTGGCCGGCCACGCGAACTACAACACGGACGACCACGGCCACGTGCTGCCGCTCGCCGTCGCGCCGCAGATCCTCGGGCACGAGATCGCTGGAGTAGTCGAGGAGCTCGGGAGCGCCGTGTCCGACGTCTCGCCCGGCGACCGCGTGATCGTCGACCAGGGCCGCACCTGCGTGAGCGAGCGCCTCGCCACGCGATGCGAGTACTGCCGCACCGGCGATTCGCATCAGTGCGAGCACTACGCGGAGCACGGTATCACCGGCCTGCCCGGTGGTTTCGCCGAAGTGGTCACGGTCCCCGCGGCCAACACGGTGCGTATCAGCGGGGGGTTGGCCGCCGAGCACGCGGCGCTCGCCGAACCGCTCGGCTGTATCGTGCACTCCAGCGAGATGGTCTCCCGAGCTGCCGCCCGCTATCCGCTGGGGCGGCGCGGTGAGGCGCACGGGCTCCGCTCGATACTCGTTTGCGGGGGCGGACCGGCCGGCCTGCTGTTCGTGCAGTACCTGCGCAACGTCCTCGACTACGACGGTGTTCTGCTGCTCAGTGAGCCGAACGCCGCCAAGCGCGCACTCGCCGAGCGTTTCGGCGCGGAGACGATCGATCCCTCGAGGGTCGACGTCGTGGACGCAGTCGCCGAGCGGACGAATGGCCGCCGAGCGGAGCTGCTCATCGAAGCCACGGGATCCGGAGCGCTGTTCGGCATCATCCCCTCGCTCGTCCGCAAGCAGGCGACGATTCTGCTGTATGGACATGGGCACAGCGGCGTCGACCTCGGTGTGCTCAACCGCGTGCAGTTTCTGGAGCCGACGTTCGTATCCCCGGCCGGCGCATCGGGTGGCCATGCGGGCGACGGACGACCGCTCACCTACGCGCATGCGCTCGAGCTCGTCGAGCGCGGCACGATCGACGTGGCGTCGCTCATCACGCACCGCTATCCCTCGCTGGACGCCGTGCCCGCCGCGTTTGCGGGCGACCATCGGCGCCCCGACTACGTGAAGGGCGTGGTCGTGCTCTAGCTCTGCTGCTTTCCGGCAGCCATCTCTACATTCCTCGCCGTTGGCCGATCCACGACGTCCGACCTCGTCACGCTGGAGACTTTCGTTGCGAACGACTCGACGCTCCGCCGTAGCTGCCCTCATCATCGCCTTGACGACCGCGTCGTGCAGCGGCGGTGGAGACGCCGGCTCGAAGGAGCCCGCCGCCGGAGCGGCCGGCGGCACGGGCAAGGCGCTCACCATCGCCGTCATCCCGAAGGGCACGACGCACGAGTTCTGGAGAGCCATTCACGCCGGGGCCGTGCAGGCGGCGCAGGAGCTGACCGCCAGCGGCGACAGCGTCCGCATCATCTGGAAGGGCCCGCTCCGCGAGGACGATCGCGAACAGCAGGTGCAGGTGGTCGAGGGCTTCACCTCGCAGGGCGTCT
>DATEOG010000295.1:0-9180 GCA_035274345.1 Gemmatimonadaceae bacterium | reverse complement strand
ATGGCCACCACGTTGCCGGAACGCTGCAACTGACGAATCGCGTCCACCTTTCCTTCGGGCAGCACCTCCGCGATCACGTGGGCGATGCCGGCCTCACGCGCGACGGCGTCGGCGGTGCGCTGCGTGTCGCCGGTGAGCATCACGACGTCGATGCGGCGCGCGTGCAGCGCGGCGATCGCCTCGCGCGACGTCGACTTGATCGGGTCGGCGATGGCGAGGAGACCGGCGAGCGCCCCATCCACGGCCACGTACACCGGCGTCTTCGCGTCGGCGGAGAGCCGAGCGGCTGCGTCGCGCAGCGGTGCGACGTCGATCCCGCGCTCGGCGAGCAGCGTGTCGTTGCCCGCGAGCACCTCGTGCCCCGACACGACGGCAGCCACGCCGCGCCCCGTCACCGACTGAAAGCGCTCGGCGCGCGCCAGTGCGAGCCGGGCATCCTTTGCGCGGCGCACGATGGCATCGGCGAGCGGGTGCTCGCTCGACGACTCGAGCGACGCCGCGAGCGCGAGCAGCTCGTCGCTCGTCCGCGACGATCCCTCGACCAGCGCTACGTCCGTCACCGTCGGCCGGCCCTCGGTGACCGTGCCCGTCTTGTCCAGCACCACCGTATCGACCGCGCCGGCACGCTGAAGCGCCTCGCCACCCTTGATCAGCACTCCGGCTTCGGCGCCGCGTCCCGTCGCGACCATCACCGCGGTGGGCACGGCGAGTCCCATGGCGCAGGGGCAGGCGATGATCAGTACCGCCACCGCCGCAGCGAACGCACGCACTCCCGGCGCCTGGAATCCGGCGAGGTTGCCGGCGACGAGCCAGATCACGAAGGTCGCGACGGCGATCGCCACCACGACGGGCACGAAGACGCCGCTGATCCGGTCCGCGAGATTCTGGATCGGCGCGCGCGTTCCCTGCGCGTCGCGCATCAACTTCACGATCTGCGCGAGCACGCTGTCGGCGCCCAGCGTGGTGGCGCGATAGCGCAGCGCACCGGTGCGGTTGATCGTCCCGCCGATCACACGCGCGCCCGCCGTCTTCGGCACGGGCGCCGACTCGCCGGTGAGCATCGACTCGTCCACCGCGCTGTCACCAGAGATCACTTCGCCGTCCGTCGGGAGTCGCTCGCCGGGTCGAACGAGGATCACGTCGTCGCGCCGTACTTCGGCGACGGGCACGTCGAGCTCCTGCTCGCCGCGTACGACGCGCGCCGTCGCGGGCTGTAGACCCGCGAGCGCTCGCAGTGCGGCGGACGTCGCCGTCTTGGCGCGCGCTTCGAACGCATTCCCGGTGAGGATGAGCGCGATGATGATGATCACCGCCTCGTAGTAGACGTCGGGCGCCACGCCGCGGCGCAGGAAGAACTGTGGCGCCACCGTGGCGATGAGCGAATACACGAACGCCGCGCCCGTTCCGAGCGCGATCAGGGTGTTCATGTCCGCCGAGCGATGGCGGAGCGCGGCCCACGCTCTCGTATAGAAGTGCCGGCCCGCCCAGGTCATCACCGCGACGGTGAGCACGAGCAGCACGCCGTTCACCACGCCGTGGGGAACGACCGGCATCAGCGCCATCGGCGCGAACATCGCGACGGCGCCGATCGTGCCGCTCACGATCGCCTTGCGCTTGAGATCCCCGAGCTCCGCCGCCTGCGCCTCGTCGCGCGCCTCCTGCTCGGCGAAGGCGTCCTCCACCGCCGCCGGGAGCTCGGCGCCGTACCCCGTGTCGCGGATCGCGGCGACGAGCTGCTCGGGCGACACGGCGTCCGGCGCGTAGCGCACGGTGGCGTCGTGCATCATGAGGTTCACGCCGGCGTCCACGACTCCAGGCTGCCGCTGGAGGGTGCGCTGCACGCGCGCCTGACAGGCGGCACACGTCATCCCGGACACGGGGATGCGGATCGTGCGCTCACCGGGCGTGGGCGGGGCCGGGGAGGCAGGGGCTTTGACGTCGTCGACGACGGAGAGCTGTCGCGCCATGATCGATTCCTGGTGATCAGATCGTACTGATACTGCCTGGGGGTATTATACGATACCCCTACCCCCTATGGCAAGAGCTTGAGCACGGAAAGGGCCGGATCTGAACTTCGAAAGGGCCGGATTTGCTCCTATGTCGAGCGCGATTGCGTCTGCTCTGCACGTGCATTCTTTCTTTTGACTGCAGACAAATGGTGACGGTCGGGTGGAGAGATCGCTTCGTCCTCAATCCGGCAGGTTCCGTTTAAATCCGTGTCATCCGTAGCCGTTCAGCTCTGCGGGATGACATCCACGTATTGGTGATTCAGTGGCATTCAGCGACGCAGGGAGCGCTGATCTCGCCCTGGCGCATCCAAGCCCCGATCAGACGCCAAACCTCCGAAACGCCGGGCCCGCTGGTTCGTGTTCGAAGTGATGCTGAACCGAACTGAGCCTGAACCGATCCAGTCCACCGTCACGCCCCTGATCCGTCCGAGCCGCATCTCTGCGCAGCTCCGGGTACAGGGGCGGATCAGTCTCTCCGAGGTGCTGTCCGCGCTCTCGTGCGCGCTCGACCTCACCGAGGGTGCCCCCGCGGGGCACACCATGCGCACCTGCCTCATCGGGATGCGCCTCGCCGAGACCATCGGCCTCGACGTCGGGCAGCGCTCCGCGCTCTACTATGCCCTCCTATTGAAGGATGCCGGCTGCTCGAGCAACGCCGGCAGGATGGCCGCGCTGTTCGGTGCGGACGACCAGGCCGTGAAGCCGCGCATGAAGGCCGTCGACTGGCATGCGCGCGCTCGCCTCGCACTGGAGACGGCGCGCGCGGTTGCGCCGGGTCACGGCATCGTCGACCGCGCGCGGCAGTTGCTCGCCGTCGCGCGCACTCCGGGGGCGACGCGCGAGCTGATCGAGATCCGCTGCGATCGGGGCGCGTCGATCGCCCTCCAGCTCGGCTTTCCCGCCGAGACCGCCGAAGCGATCCGCTCGCTCGACGAGCACTGGTGCGGGCGCGGGTACGCGCGCGGTCTTGCTGCCGAGAACATCCCGTTGCTCGCGCGCATCGCCAACCTCGCGCAGACCGTCGAGGTGTTTCACGACCGCGGGGGCGTCGCCGCGGCGCACCGTGTCGTGCGCGAGCGCAGTGGACGGTGGTTCGATCCCACGCTCGCGCGCATCGTCCTCGCGTGGTCGAAGGACGATCCGTGGTGGGCGCTCCTGCGTGGCAACATCGTGGGGGCCGTCGTCGCCGCCGAGCCGTCGGACCGCACCATCGAGGTGGACGACGACGGGCTCGACGGCGTGGCGCGTGCCTTCGCCGACATCATCGACGCGAAGACGCCGTTCACCTTCGGGCACTCCATGCGCGTCGCGACCATGGCGCGGCACGTCGCGCGCAAGTGCGGGCTCGACGCCACCGAGCAGCGGCGGATCTATCGCGCCGGCCTGCTGCACGACATCGGCAAGCTCGGTGTCTCCAACCTCATCCTCGACAAGAACGGGCCGCTCACCGACGAGGAGCGCGAGAAGATGGAGCAGCATCCGCGCTTCACGCTCGACATCCTCGAGCGCGTGTCGGCGTTCCGAGGCTTCGCGCGCATCGCCGCGCTGCACCACGAGAAGCTCGACGGCAGCGGCTACCCGTTCGGCTATACCGCGGCGGACCTCGACGTCCCCGAACGCATTCTCGTCGTGTGTGACATCTACGATGCGCTCGCCTCGGACCGTCCGTACCGCAAGGGTATGGTCGAGCCGGTGATCACGAGCATCCTGGAGCGCGACCGGGGCACGGGGCTGGACCCGGTCGCGCTCGACGCGCTGCACGCCGTGCGCGCAGAGCGGGATGCCGAGCTCCATGCCGAGCGGGATGCTGAATCACATGCCTACGCTGGTTGAGGCACAGGTTCCGTTGCCGCACGGAACGACGGAACGCGGATCGGAACGGCGATCTTACTGAAACGGCAGGATTTGCTCTGTGCTGGCGGAGAGATCTCAGCCCCGTGTACTCTGTGGTCATCCCGAGCGAGCGCTGCGAGTCGAGGGATCTGCACCCGCACGTGCACGTACAGATCCCTCGACGTTGCGCTGCGCGCTCCGCTCGGGATGACCCGACCCGGCAAGGAGCCGATCCGGCCATTTCAGATCTGATCGCCCTTCAAGATCCGCGTTCCGTCGTTCGAGAGGCCAACGATTTGCCACGCCACCTGACAATTCTCCGTCAGGAACGATGTAAACCATTCGCCGATTCGATGTGTATAAGAAGTAGAACACCCATCAGGAATCGACGGATGAATTGGACGCGAGCACTGCACGAAATCGCCGAATACGGCGCGAACGATAGGCACAGCCGCGCGGCCCTCGCGCGCGACACCGTCTACATGCCGTCCGAGCTGGCGGCGCGACTGCTGCCGGACGACGTCTTCTGCGACGTCGAGCCCCGGCACGCGCACGAGCGTCTCGTGTGGGACTCTACGGCGCTGGGTGGAGGTCGTCGATCGCTGGCCCGTTGAGCACCTTGCCGAAGGGATCGAACCGCGATCCGTGGCACGGACAGTCCCAGCTCTTCTCCGCAGTGTTCCAATCGACGATGCACTTCACGTGCGTGCACGCAGCCGACCGCTCGTGCACGCGCCCCGCATCGTCCTTGTAGACCGCGATCTTGTGCGCGCCGCGCCGGATGACGCGGCCCTCGCCGGCCGGGATCGACGCCACTTCGTCGACCTGCCCCGGGGTGATGTAATCGCCGAACTGCAGCGCGACGTCGGCGTTCTCCTTCGCCAGCGTGCCGAGCTCGCGCGCGTGTAGCGTGACGCGCTTCGGGTCGAACTCCTTTGCCCACGAGTGCGCCTTGCCCTCGAGCAGTGTCGGGAGCAACAGGCCGGCGATCGTTCCGTGCGTCATTCCCATTCCCGAATCGCCCGTCGCGAGCCACACGTGCTCCGCGCCATCCGGGTTCTTGCCGATGAATGCGAGATAGTCGTTCGTCTCGAGCACCTGTCCGGACCATTGTGCGATCCGCGCGCCTGCACTTGCGAACCGCTCGCGCGCCCACGCCTCCAGATTCTCGAACCGCGTTCCCGCGTCGTCCTCGTGCGCGGTCTTGTGGTCCTCGCCGCCCACGATGAGCGCGTCGCGCGCATCGTCGAGCGGCTGCAGCCGCACGTAGTGGTAGGGATCCGGCGTGTCCCAGTACAAGGCGTCGGCGATGCTCCCCTTTGGCACCTCGAAGGCGACGACGAACGTGCGGTAAGGGGCCATCTTCGTGTGCGTCACGACCATGTCGCTGATCGGACCGTTCGTGCAGACGACGACGTGATCCGCGCCAACCGTCTTCTGCGTCGACGTCGTCACCATCGCCGGTGAGCCGCCCTCGATCTTCTCCACGCGCGTGCCGCCGAAGACCTGGCCGCCGCGCGCCTCGATCGCGCGCGCGAGGCCGGCGAGATACTTGAGCACGTGGAAGCGGCCCTGCCGCGGGAAGCGCAGCGCGGGACCGAGCGTCTTCCCTCGGCCGGGCACCTGCTCGACGCGGGTCACGTCGGTGAGCCCCGCGCGGTGCGCCGCCTCCAGCTCCTCGTCGAGCAGCGCCGGCTCGTCGTCGCCGCCAAGGAAGAGATAGCCGTCGAGACGTGTGAAATCGCAGTCGATCTGCTCCGTGCGCACGGCCTCGTCGACGAACTCGATCGCGGCGGTGTGCGCCGCCGCGGCCACGCGCGACGATTCGAGGCCACGCGCCTTCTCGAGATAGAGGAAGCGGTCGTCGAGCGCGTTGGCGAGGTGCGCCGTCGTGCGTCCCGACTCGCCGCTGCCGATCTGCTCCTTCTCCAGGACGACGACGCGCTTGCCGGCGCGCGCGAGGGCGTAGGCGACGCTGAGTCCGGCGATGCCGGCGCCGATGACGCAGACGTCGGTGGTGAGGTGATCGCGGAGCGGCGCGCGTTCGGGCACGGTGAAGGTGTCGTGCCAGATGGAGTGGGTGGTTGGCATGGCTGGCCTCACGGGTTCGAAACGGGCAGTGCGCGATGCGCGATGCGCAAAGCGCACTGCAAAAAGCGCAAAGCGCAAAGCGCAATTGCAGAGGACGCACCAGCGAGGCATTTTGCCGAAGATGTTCGCGCACATGAGCGAGCTCGACCCTTCGGTGAGCACGGCTGCGGCCGGTAGCTCTCGACTACTGCAGGACAGCGTCGTTCGGGCGGAAGCTCTCCGGGCGGGCGACTCCATCACCGTCCGGACGTCCGCCGTCCACATGCCGGAGGGAAGTGAATGTCGAAGCGATGCGTGCACCTCGTCGTCGCGCTGATCGCGTGGCTGATCGGTGCGCAACCACTGTACGGTCAACCCGGCCGCCGCGACTCCGCGCGCGTCGAGCCCGTCCGAGCCGCGTCAGGAGATGCAGCGCGAGTGGCGGGATGGCGCGCCGACGTCGATTCGCTCACGGCACAGCTGCAGACCCGCCACTGGCGCTACCGCGACGTCCCGCTGCCGAAGGAGTTCGTGGATGGAGCCCGTCGGCTTCGGAGCGGCATCGACACGCTCGACGACGAGCAGGTCGTCGTGGCTCTGCAGGCACTGCTCGCGACGCTGCACGACGGGCACACGCTGCTCTACCCGTTCGGCATGCAGCGCGGGGGACTGAGCCACCTGCCGATCGCGCTCTACGAATTCGACGACGGACTCGCCGTGATCGCGGCGGATTCGGCCAACGCGCGCCTCGTCGGACGGCGCGTCCAGCGCATCGACGGCGTGCGCGTCCCCGACCTGGTCACGCGTCTGACCCCGATCGCCTCGATGGAGAACCCGTCGCAGCTGCGATGGGTGTACCCGACCTACCTGACCTTTCCCGCGTTTCTGCGCGCTGCAGGTGTGACGACGAATGCGTCCGGAGTGCGGCTCGAGATCGATTCGGGATCTCGCACGACGGAAGTCCTCGTGCGTGCCGCGTCGCCACCGATCGATCCTGGCTCACTCGTGCTCGGGCTCGTCCCTCCACGCGAGGTGGCCGGCGCTCGAGCCCCGATGTACCTGTCGCGACTCGGTGATGCCTACTGGTTCACGAGGCTGGACGACGGCGGAGCGGTCTATCTCCAGGTGAACCGCGTCGTGAACGATCAGGCCGAGCCGCTGGAGAAGTTCTCGAGCCGGCTGCTCGATTCGTTGATGCGTCCGAGCACGAAGGCACTCATCGTCGACCTGCGCAACAACAGCGGAGGCAACGGCGCGGTACTGCCACCACTGATTCGCAGCCTCGCGGCCTATCGTGCGCTGCAGCCCACGGCGCGCATCTACCTGCTGATCGGGCGGCAGACCTTCTCGGCGGCGCAGACACTGGTGAACCGGATCGAGGAGTACTGCGCTCCCATCATCGTGGGCGAGGAGAGCGGATCGAAGCCGAACCGGTTCGGCAATGGCCTCTCCTTTCGCCTGCCGTACAGCGGGGTGAGAGGCGAGATCTCGGGCGGCTACAATCAGGCCGCGACCTCGCGCGACACAAGGATGGCGACGGCGCCTCAGATCAAGGTTGGCCTCACGCTGCGCGACTGGCTGGCAGGGCGGGACCCCGCACTCGACTCGATCAGGGTGCTGATTCGATAGTCGCTCGCTCCTGCATTCGTCGGTGATGGCACCAGATGAATCGACCCGAACCTTCACGGGTAGCAGCGAGGATGTCGTCGATCCGCCTCATCGCGCTCACGCTCTCGGCGACACTTCTCGCCGCGCCGGCGCTCGCCCGCGCACAACGACAGCGCGACGAGCCACCCGTCTGCCTCGGATTCACCTTCGGCCAGTGGACCCCGGCGCTCGACTGGAAGGCCGCGGGACATCAGACGCGCATCGATCCGGCGCTGCATCAACACGCCGACGACGGTCGGGACTGGGCCACGACGCAGGCGGTGGAGGACGAGCACACGATCATGCTGCTCCCCTCGTGGTGGCCGGCCGGCGTGAGCGTCACGCTCCCGAACCGAAGTCCCGCGCCCGGCGACACTGTGGTGGGCTCGGCGCTGGCCTTCATCGGCGATGGACGCAAGCAGCCGCCGACCGCGAAGGTCTGGGCGTGGCGCGTCCCGTGCACCCGCCGAGCGCCCTGAGCCTCGGCGCCTTGTCGGCTTGGGGCACCGAAACCAACTTCGCGGCGTTAGAGATCGCGAGCGGCATTCGGTCGGGCCCGCCGCACGAGACAACACCGCTTCCCCTGGAGAGTCGTCGATGGCGATCGACCAAGCCGCGCTCGATGCCGCACGCGCCGCGTTCCCGTCCGGGAGCAAATCCATCACCCTCGGCGCCATCGTGCACGAAGGGCAGTGCGGGGGCGAGCCGCTCGTCGGCATCCCGCTGTCGATGGTGAACCGGCACGGGCTCATCGCCGGCGCGACGGGCACCGGGAAGACGAAGTCGCTGCAGCTCATCGCCGAGCAGCTCTCGGCGAACGGAGTTCCCGTCTTCCTCGCCGACATCAAGGGCGACGTCTCGGGGATCGCGACGGCGGGTGTGTCGAACGACCGCGTGACGTCGCGGGCCAAGGACACGGGGTATGCGTGGCAGCCAACGGGCTATCCCGCGGAGTTCCTCAGCCTCACCGGCACGAAGGGGGCGCAGCTTCGCGCGACGGTGTCGTCGTTCGGCCCGCTCCTCCTCGCCAAAGTGCTCGGCCTCAACGACACGCAGTCGAGCGTGCTGTCGCTCGTGTTCAAGTACTGCGACGACAAGGGGCTCCTGCTGCTCGACCTCTCCGACCTGCGCTCCGTGCTGCAACACCTCACCGGTGAGGGTGCAGCGGAGCTGAAGGACTACGGCGGGATGTCGAAGCAGACCGTGGGCGTGCTGCTGCGCGAGATGGTGGAGCTGGAGCAGCAGGGCGCCGACCGATTCTTCGGCGAGCCGCAGTTCGAGCTGACGGACCTGATGAAGCCGGGCTCCGACGGACGTGGCACCGTCAGTGTGCTCGAGCTGCAGGACGTGCAGGACAAGCCCGCGCTGTTCAGCACCTTCATGCTGTGGATGCTCGCCACGCTCTACCACGATCTTCCCGAAGTCGGCGACGTCGACAAGCCCAAGCTCGTGTTCTTCTTCGACGAGGCGCACCTGATCTTCGACGACGCGAGCAAGGCGCTGCTCGATCAGATCGAGCAGGTGGTGCGGCTGATCCGGTCCAAGGGCGTGGGCGTCTTCTTCATCACGCAGAGTCCCAAGGACGTACCGGCCACGGTGCTCGGCCAGCTCGGCCACCGGG
>DATEOG010000294.1:0-9309 GCA_035274345.1 Gemmatimonadaceae bacterium | reverse complement strand
GAACCCTTACCGCCCGTATCCGTACGTCACCGGCGGCTCCCAGTACGCCACGATCCGATACCGGTCCGTGCCGCCGCGCGGGTCGCGAATGCGCAGCGTCGCCGTGTAGTTGTTGCGCGACGTGGGCTGCTCGATCACGAGGACGTCGCCGCGCCCCGCGAGGCGCTGAACGACCAGGTTCCCCGTCTGCAGCGGCAGGCTGTTGATCATCCGGCCGCGGCTGTTGCGATCATCGGCCGCGTTCACCCCCTGAACGTAGGCCCGGCTGCCGCGGAGCTGGATGCGGACTTCCTTGTCGACGACGCCATTCCACTCGTAGACCTCGCGGCGGCGGCCGTAGCCATCGCCGTAACGACGGTCGCCGTCGCGGCGATCGTCCCATCGATCGTCGCGTCCATCACGGCGATCGTCGCGCGCGTCGCGGCGATCATCGCGTCGATCGTCGCGTCGCTCGTCGCGGCGGGCGATGCGCTCGTTCTCGATGCGCCGCGCTTCCTGGGTGGCGCGACCGTCCACGCCACGGTGACGGGCGCAGACGCTGGCGTCGGGAGAGTCGAACCGCGTGCCGTCGCGGCAGACGATCATGCGTGAGTGAACGACCTGGGCCTGCGCGCTCGGCGCGGCGAGCGTGGCAACCGAGAGGCCGAGCGTCGTGAGCGAGAGGAGAACGGAACTGCGCATGGGTGCACTCCTGTGAACGTGAAGAACTCGTGCCCGTAGGAAAGGCATGCCCGGGACCACACCATTTGTCAGACGACCCACGAGGCAACCCGTTGCAATTCCTTCACTTGTGATCTGGCACACCGCTCCGCGGCACTCCGGACTGTCCTCCGGTCTGGACAGTTGCCGTTCCAATTTGAGCACGAGGCACTCGCGATCTGCTCCCGTGCATGTAGTCTTGCCGCATGCCTCCCGAACCGACGCGTCGCGATTTCCTGAAGACCACCGCGCTCGCCGGCGCGGCCGCGATACGCGTTGCGCCGCAGCGCAGTGTACCTACGGACCCCCAGACCTCCGGACTCCCGGACGCCCAGACGCCTTCATGGGTCGAGCGCCCGATGCGCTGGGCACAGCTCACGCTCGTCGAGAACGATCCGGGCACCTACGATCCGAAGTTCTGGCTCGATTACTTCCGTCGCACGAAGGCCGACGCCGTCTGCCTCAGCGCGGGAGGCTGCGTCGCGTACTACCCGACCGCAGTGCCCTTTCACCACCGCAGCCAGTGGCTCGGCGATCGCGACTCATTCGGCGAATTGGTGGACGGTTGTCGCAAGCTCGGCATGGTCGTCGTCGCACGCACCGATCCGCACGCGACGTACGACGACGCGCAACGCGCGCATCCCGACTGGATCCACATCACCGCCGACGGCCAGCCGCGCCGCCACTGGGCCTCGCCCGAGCTGTGGGTCACCTGCGCGCTCGGCCCGTACAACTTCGAGTTCATGACGGCGGTGAAGCGCGAGATCGCGACGCGCTACAAGCCCGACGCGATCTTCATCAATCGATGGGACGGTTCCGGCCAGTGCTTCTGCGTGCACTGTCGCACGAACTTCAAGACCGCCTCCGGCTTCGAGCTGCCGCGCACCGACGATCCACAGGATCCGGCACGCCGCGCATACATCCTCTGGCGACAGGAACGGCTGTTCGCGCTCTGGCGGCTGTGGGACGACGAGGTGCGGAAGATCAACGCCGACTCTTGCGTCATTCCCAACACGGGCGGCGGCGCGGGGAGCTCGCTCGACATGGTGCGCATCGGCGAGCTCGCCCCGACGCTCGTCGCCGATCACCAGGCCCGCCGCGGCGTCACGGTGCCGTGGGGAAACGGCAAGCGCGGGAAGGAGTTTCGCGCCACGCTCGGCAACAAGCCGATCGTCGGCATCTTCAGCGTCGGGCTCGAGGAGCCGTATCGCTGGAAGGATTCCGTTCAGAGTCCCGCCGAGATCCGCCTCTGGGCGATCGACGGCATCGCGAACGGGCTGCGACCGTGGTACACCAAGTTCGCCGGCAGCATCAACGATCCGCGCTGGCTGAAGCCTGTCGAGCAGCTCTACGAGTGGTGCGCGGTGAACGAGCGATATCTGCGCAACGAGCGTTCACTGGCGCGCGTCGGTCTGGTGTACTCGCAGCAGTCGGCGTGGTTCGCCGGCGCGGCGCGCGCCCGTCGCATGGATGACGCGGCCAACGGCTTCTATCACGCGCTCGTCGAAGCGCGCATCCCGTTCGAGATGGTGCACGACCGCCTGCTCGACGAGGCGCATCTCGCGGGCATCAAGACGCTCGTGCTCCCCGACGTCATCGCGCTGTCCGACGCCCAGTGCGCCCAGCTGCGCGCGTTCGTCGAGCGCGGCGGCGGACTCGTGGCGACATACGAGACGTCGCTCCGCGACGAGTGGGGGGCGCCGAGGAAGGACTTCGGTCTCGCCGGCTTGTTCGGCGTGCGGTTCGCGGGCAACGGCGACACGCAGATGCACAACGCGTATCTCCGCCTCGAGCACGACCGCGCGAAGGGGAACGCGCTGCTCGCCGGCCTCGAGGATGCACCGCGCATCATTCACGGCGTCAATCGGCTCGACGTCGCACCGACCGCGGCGTTCGGTCCTGCGCCGCTCACGCTGATCCCGTCGTACCCTGACCTCCCAATGGAGAAGGTGTATCCGCGAGTCGCCCGCACCGATGTGGCGCAAGCGTTCATGCGCGAGGTCGGGCGCGGCCGCGTCGTCTATTTCCCGTGGGACGTCGATCGCACCTTCTGGGAGATCCTCGACGCCGATCACGGTGCCCTGCTGCGCAACGCCGTCGGGTGGGCGACGAACGAGCAGCCCGTCGTGCGCGTCACCGGACCCGGCGTGCTCGACGTGACCGCGTGGCGGCAGGCGCGCTCGATCACGGTGCACCTCGTGAACCTCACCAACCCGATGATGATGAAGGGGCCGGTCCGCGAGCCGATCGCCGTCGGTCCGCACGTCGTACGCCTGAGGCTCGCCGGCGAGCGCGCCGGTCGCGTGAGGCTGTTGGTCGCCGGTGCCGTCGTTCAACCGCGCCGCTCGGGGGAATGGATCGAGGTCACGGTGCCCTCGATCCTCGAGCACGAAGTCGTCGCCATCGAGGTGTGATGCTCCGCTTCCCCCGTGCCGCGTTCAACGCGCTCGCTCTGCTGTTCATGCCGTTCGCCGCTTCGTGCGCGCAGCGAGCCATTGAGTGTCCGGCGTGCGCCGAATGGAACGTGCCGCAGCGTCCGATGCGGCTGCACGCCAACACGTATTTCGTCGGCACGCACGGCCTCAGCGCCATCCTCATCACGTCGCCGCAGGGCCACGTGCTGATCGACGGCGGGCTTCCGCAGTCCGCGCCGATCATTCGCACCAACATCGAGTCGCTCGGCTTCCACATGCGCGACGTGAAGCTGATCCTCAACTCGCATGCGCACTACGATCACGCCGGCGGGATCGCCGAGCTGCAGCGTGTCTCGGGCGCGCGGGTGCTGGTGAGCGCCTGGAGCGCGAAGGTGCTGAGCAGCGGCAAGTCCCAGCCGGGCGACCCGTCTCTCGGCATCGTGTTCGACTATCCGGCGGTGAGCAACGTCGCGTCGTTCAAGTTCGAGGACACGTTGCGCGTCGGCCCCATCGCCATCGTACCGCACGCGACGGGCGGTCACACACCGGGCGGCACGTCGTGGTCCTGGCGCTCGTGCGAGGGCACGCGCTGTCTCGACTTCGTCTACGCGGACAGCCAGACGCCCATCTCGGCGGACGACTTCCTGTTCACGAGGAGTACGACCTATCCGAACGCGCTCGCCGACTTCCGGAGCGGCCACGCGACGCTCGAACGTCTGTCGTGCGACGTGCTGGTCACGCCGCATCCTGGCGCGTCGTCGCTGTGGGATCGTGTGTCGCCGAGTGACGGGACGATCGGGGCGACATTCATCGATCGCGACGGGTGCAGGCGCTACGCGGCCAACGCGCGTCGCGCGCTCGGCGAGCGCATCGAGAAGGAGCGTGGGAGGCCGATACCGTGAGTCCGTGTCGTCCCGAGCGAGCGCAGCGAGTCGAGGGATCTGCACCTTGAGTCGGTGAGGCGGCGGGGTCGTGTGTACCGGCTGGCGTCACTTGTCGGTCGGAACTCCGCGACCCATGTTCGTGCCCCGCGCCGCCGAAGGCGTGCGACGCCACCGATCACAACGACACCTCACCATGCGCTCACGGTCCCCCTCCCTTGCCGCTGCCGTCGCGGCCTTCGCGCTCCTCATCTCCTGCACCGAGCAGCTGCAGAACCCCGGCGCGCCGACCGAGCCCACGCTCGCCAAGGGCGGGCCTGGCGTGAAATCCGTGAACGTCACGCCCTCGTCGGCGAGCATCGCCGTGAACGGCACGGTGCAGCTCACCGCGACCGCGTCACCCCCAAAGGCGGCGACGAACGGCTTCACCTGGTCGACGACGAACGCGGCCGTCGCCACCGTCTCGTCGAGTGGGCTCGTGACCGGCGTCTCCGCGGGCACCGCCACTATCCGCGCGACTTCCGGGGCCGCGACTGGCGCCTCCACCATCACCGTCACCACGACGCCGCCACCATCGAACGATCCGGTGCTCGTCGGCGCGGGCGATATCGCGAAGTGCTCCGTGACGGGCGACGAAGCGACGGCGAATCTGCTCGACAACATCGCCGGCACCGTGTTCACGCTCGGGGACAACGTCTACGACAGCGGTACCGCGACGGAGTACACGAACTGCTACGGCCCGTCGTGGGGGCGGCATCGCTCACGCACGGCGCCGACTCCGGGTAATCACGAGTACAACACACCCAACGCCACGGGCTACTACGGCTACTTCGGCTCCGCGGCCGGCGATCCGAACAAGGGCTACTACAGCTACGACCTCGGCAACTGGCACATCATCGTCCTCAACTCGAACTCGAGCTGCACGACGATCAGCTGTGCGGCAGGCTCTGCGCAGGACACGTGGCTGCGCGCCGACCTCGCCGCGCACACCAACGTCTGCACCCTCGCCTATTGGCATCACCCGCGCTTCAACTCCGGCGCCGCCCACGGGAACAACACCGCGGTCTCCAACTTCTGGGACGCGCTCTACCTGTACGGCGCCGACGTGGTCCTCAACGGTCACGAGCACGTCTACGAGCGCTTCGCGCCGCAGACACCGGGCGCCGTCGCGGATCCGACGAACGGCATCCGCCAGTTCACCGTCGGCACCGGCGGCGCCAGCCACTACACCTTCGGCACCATCAAGGCGAACAGCCAGGTCCGCGAGGGCAATACCTACGGCGTCCTGAAGCTCACCCTGCACGCCACGAGCTACGACTGGCAGTTCGTGCCGGTGGCTGGAGCGACGTTCACGGATTCAGGGACGGGGAATTGTCATTGACGGAGGTTCGGAGGGTGCGCAGTCCGCAGTCCGCATCCGTGCGCCAGTCCAGAAGAGCATTTGAACTGCTCAAGAAATCCAGCGGATCTCTCCGTGCGCATCCAGGCCTCCTAATGGCCCTCTAGGCTGCATACCTGGGGCGACCATCGCTCCTTTACTGTTACGGGCTCTCGATCGGGCCGGCAGTCGCTTTTGTAACTGCAGGACCGGCAGCGATGCGCGACTTTGCGGATCTTCGCCCGCCCTGCATCAGCACAAGCGAGTGCTGGCACTGAAGAGGATCCGTAAGAGTAAAGGAGCGGTGCCAGCCCCACCGCAGGCAGCCTAGAGGGCCATTGGGGCGGTCGGATGCGCACGGAGAGATCCGCTGGATTTCCGGAGCAGTTCAAATGCCCTAAGACCCCAGGGCGACAACGCCCGGACCTCCGGACCTCCGGACCTTCGTCACGATTCCTGCACTACCCCAGGCTCCACCCAACCGTGGAGTGTCCATGCAGATCACCGACATCCTCAACCAGACCGGCGGGCTTCAATCGATCGCTCGCGAGCTCGGCATCAGTGAAACCGAAGCAGCCTCCGGCGCCGCGGCGCTCGCGCCCGCGATCCTCGGCGGGTTCCAGAACCAGGCGCAGAATCAACCTGGTGGTGTCGAAGGGCTCGACGGGCTCCTGGGCCAGCTCGGCGGCGGCGGTCTGATGGACAACGTCGTCGCGCCGCAACCCACGGACGTCGCCCCCGGCAACCAGCTCCTGGGCCACATTTTCGGCTCCAAGGATACGAGCCGGACCGTCGCCCAGAACGCGGCCACCCAGACCGGGCTCCAGCCGTCGATCCTCAAGAAGATGCTCCCGATGCTGACGATGCTGCTGGCCGGCTACATGGCCCGGCAGGCGGGACAGCGCGCCGGTGCGGGGGGCGGTCTCGGCGGTGGGCTGGGCAGCATCCTCGGTGGCATGCTCGGCGCTGGCGGGTTGGGAGGCCTCGGCGGGGTGCTGGGTGGACTGGGCGGCGGGAATCCGGGCGGCGCGAACCCACGCGGGAACAACCCGCTCGACGGCATCCTCGGCATGGGCCGCCAGTAGCGGATCCTCGCTCTTGCCCCGCCGCTCGCGGGGCGTATCATCGACCAGGTCGAACACTTCACCGCCTGTCGTCGCGGCATCTGCGACGCGGGCGGTGACCGGCGTGCGGCGATCCGTCCGGCATCGCCGCACGACCCCTTGGCCGGACGCGCGGGTGCCATCCATGGCCAGCGAACACTTGGTCGAGTCTCACGTCCTGGCAGGCGTCGATGCGCCGCCGCTCGGCAGCATTGCCGGAATGAGTGTGCTGACCGCCACGGCGCAGCATCACGTCCCCTTCGCGGATCGCGTCGTTCCTCGACGCCCGAGCGGAAGCTTCTTCGCCGAGCTTGGAGACGATCCCGCGGCGGACGACTCAGAGGCTCAGTCGCGCGCCATGTTGCGCGAGGCGCTCGACGCGCTGATCCTGCTCATCGAGCGCGTCGCGCCCGGTATGCAGGGCTCCGTCCTGCTCGTCGACGACGACGGCCTCACGCTGCGCCACGGCGCCGCACCGAACATCCCGGCCGAGTACACGCGAGCGATCGACGGACTGAAGGCGAGCCCGGTCGGGGGATCGTGCGGCACCGCCGTCTATCGGCGCGAACGCGTCATCGTGCGCGACATCGCCAGTGACCCGCTCTGGGCACCGTATCGCATGCTCGCGCTCTCGCATGGACTCGCGTCCTGCTGGTCGACGCCGATCCTCGACACGGGTGGCCGCGTGCTCGGCACGTTCGCGATGTACTACTCCGAGCCGAAGCTGCCCGGCGCCGCCGATCTGCAGCTCGCCGAGACGGCCACGCTCCTCGCCAAGAACGCGATCAAGCGCGCCCGGGCCACGACGACGCTTCGCGCGCGGACGGATGCGGCCGAGCGGCTCGCCGTCGCGCTCCAGGAGAGCGAGGCGCGCTTCCGCATGATGGCCGAGACGATCCCCGTCCAGGTGTGGACGGCGCGGCCCGACGGCCTGCTCGACTTCGTCACCAAGCGCACGGCCGAGTTCTTCGGCGTGGCGCAGCACGAGCTGCTCGGGGACCGCTGGGCGAGTCGCGTCCACCCCGACGACATCGAGCGGACGACCGCGTGCTGGAAGCGATCGCTCGAGTCGGGCGAGCGCTACGAGACGGAGTTCCGCCTGCTCTCCGCCGAGGGCGAATACCGGTGGCACCTCGTGCGCGCCGAGGCGATGTTCGACGAGGAGGGGTCCATCGCCGAATGGTTCGGCTGCACGGCGGACATCGAGGAGCACAAGCGGCTCGAGACCGCGCTGGACGTCGCCGCCGACACGGCGCGAAAGGCGAACCGCTCGAAGGCGGAGTTCCTCACGATGATGAGCCACGAGCTGCGCACGCCGCTGAACGCCATCGGCGGCTACGTCGAGCTGATGATCGACGGCATCCCCGCGCCGGCGTCGGAGGCGCAGCTCAACTATCTGAAGCGGATCCACCGCAGCCAGCAGCACCTGTTGAGCCTCATCGAGGCCGTGCTCACGCACGCCAAGATCGAGGCGGGGAAGCTCACCTATCAGATCGGCGAGGTGTTCGCCCACGAGCTGCTCGGCGTGCTCGAGTCGCTCACCGCGCCGCAGCGGGCGGCGAAGCGGCTCGTCTACGACGCCAGCGGATGCGACCCGAAGCTCCGGTTCCGCGCGGACAAGCAGAAGCTCGTGCAGATTCTGCTCAACGTCCTGTCGAACGCGGTGAAGTTCACGCCCCCGGACGGGCGCATCACCATGAGCACCGCGCGCATCTCGGACGAGCTCGTGGCGATCTCGGTGCAGGACACGGGACTCGGGATGTCGCCGGAGGAGCTGGCGCTCGTGTTCGAGCCGTACGTGCAGTTCGACAACGCGCTCTCGCGCGAGCACAAGGGCACGGGGCTCGGCATGCCGATCAGCCGCGAGATGGCCCGCGCGATGGGCGGCGATCTCGTCGCGACGAGCCAGCCGGGCGCAGGCTCGATCTTCACGTTGACGCTGCCGTTGGCGAACTGACGATTTGCACCCGGCACGCCGGGCGGTCAGGGCGGCGCGCGGCTGGCCACGAAATCGCCAAGCACGAAGTTCGTGGTTCGCTGAGCGCGGCCATGTTCCCCGCTCCATCCCGGGCGTTACCGCGGCGCGCGGTGCACCGCATATTGATCCTGCCGTCGTCCCCCGCCGCCTCATGCGCCTCGCCGTTCTCTCGCTCGCCCTGCTCGCCTTCGTCGCCCCGCGCGTCGCCGCGCAGAACCCGCGACTCAGAGCGCCGAACACCGCTCCCATGCTCGCCGGCATCGACGCGGCCTCCGTGCGATACGCCGACGTCGCCCGGCTGATCTGGCAGTTCGCCGAAGTCGGCTATCAGGAGGTGAAGAGCTCCGCGCTCCTCCAGTCCGAGCTCAAGGCGGCGGGATTCTCGGTGAAGGACGGCATCGCCGGCGAGCCGACCGCGTTCGTTGCCGAGTTCGGGAGCGGGAAGCCGGTCATCGCGCTCCTCGGCGAGTTCGACGCGCTCCCCGGGCTCTCGCAGGACAGCGTACCGGTGCGCCGCCCGCTGCGCGCCGGCGGCGCGGGGCACGGCTGCGGGCACCACCTCTTCGGCACGGCTAGCGTCGCATCGGCGATCGCGCTCAAGCAGTGGATGCAGGCCAATGGTGTGAAGGGCACGCTGCGCATGATCGGCGCGCCGGCCGAAGAAGGCGGCTCGGGCAAGGTGTTCATGGTGCGCGACGGTGTGTTCGGCGACGTCGACGCCGTCATCGTGTGGCATCCGGGGAGCGACAACGTGGTCGATGGTTCAGTGTCGCTTGCGAACATCTCGGGAAAGTTTCGCTTCCATGGCGTGGCGGCGCACGCCTCCGGCTCGCCCGAACGAGGGCGTTCGGCGCTC
>DATEOG010000293.1:0-3576 GCA_035274345.1 Gemmatimonadaceae bacterium | reverse complement strand
TCACCTGCCCCTGGCCGATCACCGCCTGCAGCGAGTCGGGGAGCCCGCCCGAGAGCGAGCCGCGCGCGACTCCGGGCTTCATGTCCTTGATGTGCATCAGCTTGAAGCGGCCCGGATACTTCTTGATCAGCGCCGCCGGATTGACGTTCGGCAGGAAGGTCCAGAGCACGTCCATCTCGAACTTCACGAGATTGGGATCGGTCTCCCTGATGATCAGATCGAGCAGCGTGCCGTCGCCGTAGGCCACGGGCTCGTAGCCATGGTTGTGATAGAAGAACTGCAGGCCGGCGTCCTTCATCGTCTTGCCGATCGCGTTGAAGTCGGCGATCGCCTTGCGCGCGTCCGCTTCCGTGAACGCGCCCTGGTGCGGATACCACGCCGTGCCGACGTAGGTGGCGCCGAGTGCCTTCGCGTCGGCGATCACCTTCTGCGGCTCCTTCTTGAATGCGTCGAGGCCGACGTGCATCGACGTGACGCGGAGGCCGGCCGCGCGGATGGAGTCGGTGAACTGCTCCGGCGTCATCCCGTACAGCCCCGCGGTTTCGACGTGTGTGATGCCCATCGACCGCGCGAGCCGCAGCATCGCGCCAGGCTCCTTCGACATCGACCGCAGGCTCCAGAGCTGGAGGCCGACGGGCGCGCCGACCGAGCCGATCATGCGCGCGTTGCCGGTCGCCGCGGCGGGCGCCGATGCCATGGTCACGTCGGACGTGCGCGTGGAGTTGCTGACGGTTCCCGACGTGGTGCAGGCGAGCACGGGGGCGAACGCCGCGACCGCGGCAAGGGAACGAACGGTGAACTGCTTCATCGATGACTCCGAGCTCGGGTTCGGTGGAGAGTGCCGAACGTTAGACCCGGGTATGGGGCGCGGCAATCTGCGCGAGGATCCTCACTCTCCCGACGGCGCTGACGACGCGAGCTTCAGGCCGACGATGCCGAAAACGATGAGCCCGATGCACACCAGTCGCAGCGCCGTCGCCGGCTCGCGGAACAGGACGATGCCGAGCACCGCCGTGCCGACGCTTCCGATCCCGGTCCACACGGCGTAGGCGGAGCCCAGCGGAAGGGTTCGGACTGCGATTCCGAGAAGACTCATGCTCGCCACGAGCGCGACGGCCGTGGCGACGGTCGGCCACAGGCGCGTGAAGCCCTCGGTGTATTTGAGCCCGACGGCCCATCCGATCTCGAGCAGTCCGGCGACGAAGAGGATGACCCAGGCCATCCCGAAGTCTAGAGCAGCCGACGCACCGCGACGAGGTTCTGCACGTACCACGCGCCGCGATCGCCGTCGAGGTCGAGGTAGTTCACGCCTCCCATCGCCGACGAGGCGTGGATGATCCGCCCGCTGCCGACGTAGATCGCGACGTGCGAGATGGCCTCACCCTGTTCGGCGAAGAGGAGAATGTCGCCGGGCCGCATCGCGTCGAAGTCGAGGGGGACGGCGTCGCCGGCGCGGACCTGCTCGCGCGACGTGCGAGGGATCGACACGCCGTTCTTCGCGAAGACGTACTTCGTGAAGCCCGAGCAGTCGAATCCTTTGGGAGTGCTCCCACCCCAGACGTAGCGCACGCCGACGTAATCGTCGGCCGTGTTCAGCACGCGTGCGGCCGCTGCACTCGCCGAGGGCGATCGCGGGATGCGCGCGGTCGTCGAGCCGCGCGAGCTACCGCTGGCGCGACTCCCGGCGTCGATCACTCGGCCGGCGAGGATCACGCCGTCGACGATGGTGCCGGGTGAGACGGCGAGCATCCCCTGCGTGCACGCGGAGAGGACGAGCATGGCCGAGGGGACGACCGCGATGGGCCGAACTCGAATGCACGACATGATGCAGCTGGGCTACAGCGTGACAGTCGACGTGCGGATGGCGAACGGCATCCCTCAAGGCAGCTTCGGCGCCACGCGTCGCGTTCGGCGTAAGCCGAGCATTGACAGCGACTTGACGATTTCCTTCGTGGGGCGCCGGCGCTCGGGTCGTCCGCTCTGGGTGACGATGGGTGTGAGCGAGCGAGGACAATCGGTGGCGAGGACCTGTCGTGAGGAATGAGAGGACCTGTTGTGAGGAATGAGTAGTGGGTTCTGAGTGACAGCGTCTGCAGTCACCCAGAACCCACTCCTCACAACCCACTACTCACCCACCTACTGCTTCACGATCCTGAAGTCGTATTCCAGCTTGATCGTATCAGCCACGCTCAGCACGACCGGCACCTTCGGCTGGTCGAGACCGACGTCCTTGAAGGTGAAGGCGGTCGTCGCCGTGCCGGCGACGTCGTTGCCCTCGGCGCGAGCGGTCACGTTCCACACCGTGGGATGCGGGACGCCCTTGAGCACCAGGTCGCCGAGGAGCTGGAAGGTCGCGACGCCCGACGCGGGGAGCTTGCCGTTGAAGCCCCGGATCTCCGTCGGGATCAGCTCCACCGTGGGGAACTTCTCCGTCTCGAGCGTGCGACGGCGAAGGAAGCCGTCGCGCCGGTCCTTGTCGCTCTTCAGCGAGTCGAGGTGGATCACGATCTTCGAGCTGTCCTTGACGATGCGGCCGTCCGGATAGGCGAGGATGGTGCCGGTGATGGTCTTCGTCACGCCGATGGCGTCGTTCGGGAGGTTGGCTCCCATGAGCTGCTCACGAACGCGATAGCGCGCCTCGTTGCCGGCGGCACCGATGACGAAACGGATCGGCGCGGCAGGCTTGGCCGCGGCGGCGTTCTTGGCCGGCGTCTTCGCCGTGGCCTTCTTGGTCGCCTGGGCGTTCGCGTCGGTGGCGAGCACGGTGGCCGCGGCGACGGTGAGGAGTGCGATGGCGCGCCGAGCCGGCGCTACACGAAGTGCGAACGACATTGGGGGGTCTCCGTCGATGGTAGTCAGCAAATCCGGCGCTTCGTGGGAAGCGCCGGATCCACGCTAATCAGTAGTGTCTACAGGACCGGGATTTGTTCCGTTGGGCGGGGGTGCAGATCCCTCGACTCGCTGCGCTCGCTCGGGATGACATCGTCGTCATCCCGAGCGTAGTCGAGGGATCTGCACTATCTCGGTTCAGCTGGCCAGGAGTGCCTTCGCCGGGTCGAGCTCGCCGGTGTAGTAGGGAAGCAGCGCGTCCTGGAAGGCGAGCGCGTTGCGTGCGTTCACCACGGCCACGTTCGCCTGGAGCTGGCTCGCCCGCGCCTGCGTGAGCTCGAGCAGCGTGGACGTGCCCACCTGATACCGTGCCTGCGTCGTGCTCACCGCCAGGTCGGCGGCCTTCTGCTGCGCCAGCGCGACCGTGAGCTGCTGCCGCGTCGACTCGAGCGTCAACCACGCGCGGCGCACGTCGAGGGCGACGGACTGCCGCTGGTCGGCCAGCGCGAGACGCGCGTTGTCTTCCTGAAGCCTCGCCTGCTGCACGGCCGCGCTCGTCGCTCCCTTGTCGAAGATCGGGAAGGAGACGCCGAGGCTCACCGAGCCGCCGCGGTTCTGGTCGAGCTGCGCGCCCAGCGCGCTGGCGGCCGCCGAGTTGTACGACGCGCTGTAGTTCGTGCTGAGCGACACGGTCGGGAGCCGGCTGGCCGCGGCGGCCTTCGTGCCGACGGCCGCCACCTGGACACG
>DATEOG010000292.1:0-2754 GCA_035274345.1 Gemmatimonadaceae bacterium | reverse complement strand
TGCGCGGAGAGCCGGGCCCGCCGTCGTGCCTCCCGTCGTCACGCTTCGCGCCGACGACGGGGCCGTCGCCGAAGTCCATCGCCACGGTGCGCACGTCACGTCGTGGCGACCGATGGGCGACGCCGACGAGCGGCTTTACCTCAGCGCGCGATCCGAGCTCGATGGAAAGGCCGCCATCCGCGGCGGCGTGCCGGTGATCTTTCCCCAGTTCGCCGCCGAGGGTCCGCTGCCACGTCACGGGTTCGCGCGCACGTCGCTCTGGTCGCTCGGATGTGTCGCGCGCGAAGCCGACGGTACGGCGGAAGCCGAGCTCGTGCTCCGCGACAGCCCTGAGACGCGAAGTATCTGGGACGCCGCGTTCAAGGCCGTGCTCGCGGTCACCGTGGTCGCACGACAGCTCGCGATCACGCTTCGCGTCGAGAACGTCGGCGAGAAGGCGTTCAGCTTCACCGCCGCATTGCACACGTACCTGCGCGTACACGATGTCGGCGAGGCGGAGATTCACGGGCTGCGCGGTACGCGCTACCGCATCTCGGGCGACCGCGCGCTCGTCGCCGACGACGCCGACCGACTGCTCATCCCGGATTACATCGACCGCGTCTACGCCGACGCACCGTCGCAGCTCGAGCTGCGCGAGCGCGATCGCTCGCTTCTCCTCGAGGCGGAAGGTTTTCCCGATGCCGTGGTCTGGAACCCTGGTCGCGAGCGCGCCGCCGCGCTCCACGATCTGGGGCCTGGCGACGAGCGGCGGTTCGTCTGCATCGAGGCGGCGGCGGTACAGACACCGATCACGCTAGGCGCCGGCCGACGGTGGGCTGGTACTCAAACTCTCACGGCGCGGTGACCATGAACGACGCGATTCACGACGAAAGCAGGCCCGACCCCGCGCACGACGAGGCGGCGAACGCGGCGGCCGGACGCGCCGGCCTGCTCGCCCAGCTCCGGCAGCTCGAGGAGTTCGCCGAGCGCACGGCCGCGGACGGCGGCTCGCTCCCGCCGCAGGCCAGCGAGATGATCCTGCACCTGCGCGAGATCGTCGAAGCGCTCGACGGACTCGCGGCGAGCATGGGCGACAGACGGCCGCCCTCCGACGATGCGGCCCTCGCGCGCGCGCGTGGACAGGAGGACGACCTGCGCCGAGCCACGCCCTGACGCCGGAGTTCATCGTGCGGGAGGCGACGACCGTCGCCGACGTCGACGCGGTGCGGCAGCTCGTGCTCGCCCACGTCGAGGAGCGCGCCTCGATGCCGGGGATCGAGCACATGCATGCCGACGCGATCCGGCTCCCCGGTCCCTACGTCCCTCCGCGCGGCGCGATCTGGCTCGCGCAGGCCGGCGCCGACGCCATCGGCTGCGTCGCCCTGCGCCCACTCCCCGGCGCGATCGGCGAGGTGAAGCGCATGTACGTCGATCGTGCGTGGCGTGGCAAAGGCGTTGGCCGCGCACTGCTGGAGACGCTGATCGCACACGCGCGCACACTTGGCTACCACCACCTCCGTCTCGGGACCGTCGCAGAGATGGCTGCGGCGCGGTCGCTCTACCTGACGCTCGGCTTCGTACCGATCGAGCGGTATCGAGCGGACGAGATCGTGGATACCGAGTTTTACGAGAAGGATCTGGGGCGGTGAGCCAGCGGTTGAGATAGCTTTGTCTCGCTTCGGCTCCTGTGTCCACACACCACCGCGCACGTGCCCCTCTCTCCACGCAAGCAGGTCGTACTCGGTGCCGCAGTGGCGCTCGCGCTGACGTCGACCGCGTCCGCCCAAGCCAAGCCCGACTCCACCCCGCCTCCGATCTCCGACAACAGCTTCCTCATCGAGGAGGCGTACAACCAGGAAGCGGGCGTCGTCCAGCACATCTTCACGTACCGACGCGATCGTGACGACGCGTGGCTGGCGACGTTCACGCAGGAGTGGCCGATCGCCGGCCAGCTCGATCAGCTTAGCTACACGTTGCCGCTGATGTCGTTGACCGGGTCGGGTGCCGCGATCGGCGACTTCGCGATCAACTATCGCCGGCAGGTCCTCGGACGCGACGATGAGCCGGTCTGGTTTGCGCCGCGGCTCAGCATTCTCCTTCCAACCGGGAATGTGCGGAAGGGGTCGGGAGCCGGAGGCCCGGGAGCGCAGTTCAACCTGCCGCTCAGCGTTCGGATCAACCGAGGCCTGGTCACGCACTGGAACGCCGGTGGGTCGATCATCCGCGCGGAGAGCGTGTTCGGTCGTCGCCGGACGATTCGCGCCGTGTCGGCCGGAGCGAGCGCGATCTGGCTCGCCGCGCCGACGTTGAACGTGATGCTCGAGACGGTATGGGACCGCGTCGAGGCGCTCGACGAGGCCGGCGCGCGTGCGTCGGAAGAGAGTTTCGTCATCCTTCCCGGCGTACGCGGCGCGCTCAATCTGCCGCACGATCTCCAGATCGTCCCGGGCATCGGCATGCCGATCGGCGTCGGGCCGAGCCGCGGCAACCGCGATCTCTTCCTCTATCTGAGCTTCGAGCATCCGTTCTAGTGACGGGCTCTCACGACCCCCGCTAGCCGGCGTCGGCGGAGACCCGGGTGACGCGGCGTCTCGCAGCCACGGCGTCCATGCCGCTCTCCCCGACCGTCACGAGCTCCAGCCACGCATCGCGCGGGATCAGCACGGGCGACAAGTCCAGGCTCGCGTTCGCGAATGTGATCAGCGCCTGCTCGTCGCGCTTTGCCGCGTCCACCAGCGCGAGCAGCGTGACAAGTGAGACTCGCTCCGCGCGGAG
>DATEOG010000291.1:0-14844 GCA_035274345.1 Gemmatimonadaceae bacterium | reverse complement strand
AAGCCGGCCTCTCTACTACGGCCGCGACGGCGATCGTTTGATCGTCGCGTCGCGCGCCTCGGTGGTGGCTGCGCACACGCCGTATCGTGGCGAGATCGACATCGCGGCGCTCGGCGCATCGGTCGCCTCGCTGCTCAACGTGGGCGAGGCGACGAGCTACCGCGGTGTCTCCCTCCTCCCGGTTGGCCACACCCTCTCGATGTCGCGCGACGGCCGCGTGGAGGTGCGACGACACTTCGATCCTCCGACGGTCGTCGATCGTCCCGCCTCGTTCGACGAGGGTGCGGAGGAGCTGCGCGCGTTGCTCACCGCCTCGGTCGATCAGCGGCTCGGCGAGAACGGCACCACGGCGCTCTGGCTGAGCGGAGGGTGGGATTCCAGCGCGATCCTCGCCTGTGCGACCCGAGTGCTGCGCGAGCGGCCGGCGAACCGGAAGCTGGTGATCGTGTCGATGAGCTACCCCGTGGGCAACCGCGGGCGCGAAGACGAGGCCATCAAATCGGTCGCCGATCGCATCGGGGTCGACGTGTCGTGGGTGCAGAGCGACGACGTTCCGCTCCTCCCACCCGATCCCGTCACCGAGGCGGGCGAGCGCGATCTGCCGTTTGCGCACGCCTTCGAGATGTGGAGTCGCGCGATGGTGGCCCGCTCTCGCGAGCTCGGCGCACGCACCGTGCTCACGGGCACCGGTGGCGACGAGCTGTTCGCGGGGACGAACGTCTATCTGTCCGATCTCCTGCGCCGCGGCGCGTGGATCGAGCTGGCGAAGGAGTGGTATCGAATCCGCGGCCGCACGCTGAACGGCTTCCGCGAGCGCGTCGTGCACCCCGCGCTCGCATCGCGCGCGAGCCATCGGGATCTCACGCATCCCGGTCCGTTCGAGCAGCGCGTCTCGCCGCTGCTCTGCGAAGAGTTCGTGCGCCGCCACCGGTTGCGCGAGCGCGAGCGCGAGGCCGCGCCCTACGGGCGCTACCCGACGCTCTCCTCCACGGAGCAGCTGTGGAGCGTGACCACGCCGATGTTCCCCCAGATCCGTTCGACGCTCACCGGAGCACAGTTGCGCGCAGGCGTCACGGCGCGCACGCCCTTCCTGGACGAACGGCTGTATCGCTTTGCGATGTCGCGCCCGCGCCGCGAGCGCGTCGTGGCGCGCGAGACGAAGCGCCTCCTGCGCCATGCGATGCGCGGGCTGCTTCCCGACGCGTGCCTTGCGCCACGCCCGCACCGCACAGGAGTGACGACACAGTACATGCGAGATGAGATGTGCGGACCAGCGCGTCCGCTGTTCGACGCGATGTTCGAGAATCCGCTGCTCGCGGAGCTGGGCATCGTCGACGCCGAACGCGTGCGCGCCGATTGGCGTGAGTACGCCGAGTCCGGTGAAGGGCTGGGACTGCGGCTGTTCGAGCTGCTGCAGACCGAGCTCTGGCTGCGCGCTCGTCGCGATGCGGCGACGGTCGCGACGGTTCCCACAGAAGCCACACCGGTTGCCGTCTCGTGAGCGCGTCACTGACCTCGAGCGCGTCGACGGTCCGCGCGAACGGAGTCCAATGAACTGTTATCAGGTCTTTGGCGGAGTGCTGCGCTCCGAGCTCGAGTTCCCCGAGTTGGACGCGGCGACGCGCCCCGAATCCGATTGGAAGCTCACGGTGACCACGGCGCCGGCCCCGGAGCTGCCACTCGGTGCTGCGCTGGGTGAGGACAAGGTCGATCACGGTGTGATGGTGCGGTCGTACGTCACACCCGATGGATTTCGCCTCGTGTACGACGACACCGGTGTCTTCGACGTGACCGGAGCCGGCCGCGAGATTCGCTGGCATCGGCCCGAGTCCGCCGACCTCGAGGCGGGTCGGCTGGACGTGCTCGGCCGCGTGCTCGCGCTCGCGCTGCACGCCTCCGGCTGGCTGTCGTTGCACGGAAGTGCCGTGGCGCTGGCAGATGGCGCCGTGGCGTTCCTCGCACCGAAGGGGAACGGCAAATCGACGCTCGCTTTCGCGCTCATGCGCGCGGGCGCGGCGCTCATGACGGACGATACGGTGGTGATCGGAAGCGGACAGCCCGCGATCGTGCGTCCCGGCGTGCAGAGCGTGCGGTTGTTCCGCGACTCCGCGGACTGGCTGTCGGCGACGGCCCCGATCGCAGGCAGCTCGGACGTGAAGGCGACGTTCGGCCAGATCTCGGAGGATGCGCGCCGCCTCACGCGCGCGCCTCTCGCCGCGCTGTATCTGCTGGAGTCCGTCCCCGCCGGGACGATCGCGGAACCGCTCGAGCGCTCGCGCCTGGAAGGGCCGGAGGCGGTCTTCGGTCTCCTCGGCCAGACGAAGATCGGCGCGCTGCTCGGTGGCTCCGAGGCGCCAACCGTGTTCGCGTCGGTCGTGGCGCTCGCGGAAACGACCGCGATCTACAAGCTGCGTGTCACGCGGAACTACGATCAACTCGGCACGGTGGTGGAGCGGATCATGGGTTGGCACGGCGGCGTGGGCACGCGAGCGAGCGCGCTCGAGAGCTCGACGGCGTGACGCTCGCGGCGCCCGCCGACCAGCGTTCCGTGTCGACCTCGAGCGCCGAGCCCGCGCTCCGACTGCACGATCTGTCGAAGCGCTTCAAGGTGCGTCGCGGGCTGCGCGAGACGCTGCTGCACCCCGGGTCGGCCACATGGGTCCACGCCGTGCAGCACGTGAGCTGCGACGTACGGCCCGGCGAGTTCTTCGGCCTGCTCGGGCCCAACGGCGCAGGAAAGACGACGCTGTTCAAGATGCTCGCGACCCTGACGTCGCCCGACGAGGGATGGGCCACGGTGCACGGGGTCGACGTCATGAAAGATCCTCGCGCCGTACGCCGGATGATCGCGCCGGTCGCGGCGGACGAACGCGGGTTGCACTGGCGCCTCTCCGCACTGGAGAACCTCAGGCTGTTCGCCACGCTGTACGCGCTGCGCGGCAGCGAGCTGCAGGAGCGCGTCGACGAGGTGCTCGGGGTGGTCGGGCTGCGCGGGGCGGAGCGTCGCACGGTCGGCACCTACTCGTCGGGCATGCGGCAGCGGCTCCTCATCGCGCGTGCGCTGCTGATCCGTCCGCGCGTGCTGCTGCTCGACGAGCCCACGCGCAGTCTCGATCCCGTGTCCGCGCGCGACTTCCGCCAGTTCCTGCGCGCCGAGGTGGCTGGGCCCGCGCGGTGCACCGTCGTGCTCGCGACGCACAGCCCGGAGGAAGCACTGGAGCTGTGCGACCGCGTGGCCGTGCTGAACAAGGGTCGCCTGCTGGCCGTCGGGTCGGCGCGCGCGCTCGAGCGGCAGTACAGCGATGAGCGCTATCGCGTGCGCACGCGGGACGCCGATCACCCGGTGTGGCGCGAGCTCGAGGTGCGCGGCGCGATCGAGCGGGTCACCGTGAGCGGCGTCGACGTGGACGGATGGACGTCGGTGGAGTGCCACGTTCCCGGCGGCGCCGACGAGGCGGGAGAGGTGCTCGCCGCACTCGCCGGCGCGGGCGCCCGCGTCGCCGGATTCGATCGACTCGAGTTGTCGCTGGCTGATCTCATCGAGCGAATCGTCCGCTCGAGAGCGCCCGGAGTGTCCGATGCGTAGTGCGCTCGCGCTCATCCGCGCGAACTTCCTCACCGCGGCCAGCTATCGACTGGCGTGGGTGATGTCGATCGTCGGCTTGGGGTTTCAGATCGTGCCGACCTACTACGTCGGCAAGACCCTCGATCCATACCTCGGTGCGGCGATCAAGGGAGAAGGAAGCGACTACTTCGGATTTCTGGTCATGGGCACCGTGGTGTACCTGCTGCTCGCCGCCGCAGTGGACTCTCTGCCGCGCGCGCTCGAGCGAGGGATCAACACGGGCACGCTCGAGCTGATCTTCAGCACGCCGTCGTCGGTGCCCTCGCTGCTCGTGGGGCTCACCGGATACGAACTGCTGTGGGCCACGGCGCGATGCTTCATCGTTCTCGGCGCGGCGGCCGCATTCGGCTTCCACGCGCACTGGGAGCGATTCGGCGAGGCCGCCGTGATCCTCGCGATGATCGTCGCCACCTATTTTGGCGCGGGCATGGTCGCCGGAGGGATGATCATCGCCTATCGCCGCACGGGCCAGCTGCAGACCGCCGTGATCGTGGGATCCGCGATGATCGGTGGCGTGCTCTATCCGACGAAGCTCGTGCCGCACTGGGCGGCTCGATTCTCGGACGTGGTGCCGATGACGTACGGCATTCGCGCCGTACGGCGCATCACGATCGACGACTGGCCACTGCGCGCGGTGCTCCCGGATGTCGGAATGCTCGCGATCTTCTGCGTCGCCTTCCTGGCCGTCGGATCACTCGCGATGACGCACGCGCTGCGGCGTGCACGAGCCGAGGGCACGCTCTCGCAGTATTGAGCGCTCGCGCGGCGCGGTCGAGTCGACGTGGTGCGATCGGGACCTGCGCCGCGCATCGTACCCGTCCAACCGACACTTGCAGAGTGCAAGACGACGCTGTGAGCCAGCGCACTGTGTGACGTTCGTCAGTCCGCCAGTATGTCGTTCACCGGACGCGCATGCCTTCGTCAGGCGACCGGCCGCAGTTCCCGCCCGCACGACTCAACTCCATGTCGCATAAACGTTTCGTGTCCCTCGTTGGAAACGTTTATTCAGAGTCGTGACGAGCACGAATACGATTCGTCGTTGTTGTGCCAGCAACGCGTACGGTGGCGTTGCAAACGGCAGGATATCACCCCAGTAGCGTAGTTCACCGGCAGGATCGCTTTCCCTCCGAGTGAGGGAATCGCGACAAAGGCAAACCCGGCGAAAGCCGGCGACGCAAAGCTACGAGGCTACGGCGACCATCGGTCGCTATGCCAGTCGGGCCGCCGAACGAGTCCTCGGAGGAAGCCCCATGCGTCGCCACAACTGGAGTGGCGCGGCCTTGATGGCCGCGCTGTCGCTGGTCGCCGTCGGTTGCAGCTCTGACAGCAGCGCCCCAGTCGCCTCCACGCACGAGCCGGATCACTCGGGTGCGACGCAGATCGCGCTCACACGAAAATCCGACGAGATGGCGGTCGATCAATCGATCCAGCTCAACGCCATCGTTCCTGCGGCGCCGGGCACGGTCGCGCCGACGATCAGCTGGGCAAGCTCCGACGAGAAAGTCGCCTTCGTCACCAAGACCGGTGTGCTCTTCGGCCTCAAGTCGGGACGCGCCACGATCACGGCGACCAGCGGCGGCTACAGTGATGCCACCACGGTCAACGTCAGGCCGGGCATCCGCGACATCGACTTCGATTCGGACTCGCTGTCGATCAGCCTCGCGCAGTCGGTGACGATCCCGTACCGCGTCACCGATACCGACGGCAATCCCGTCGATCTCAGCAAGCACAAGGTGGAGTGGATCTCCTCGGATCCGTCCGTCGCCGGCATGACGGCCGACGCGACCGTCACGGGTCGCTCGATCGGCTATACCGACGTTCTGCTTCGTGTCGACAACAAGGTGGCCAAGACCGGCGTGCGCGTGCTCTCCAAGCCCATCGCCAGTGTGTTTGCTTCCCCGTCGAGCCTCGCATTGTCCGCGGGGCAGACGGCGCAGATCGTGGCCACCACGTACGACGTGAATGGCGACCTGATCGCCGACCGTAACATCTCCTTCAGCAGCTCGAACTCCGGCGTCGCGTCGGTCAGCGGGAGCGGCCTCGTGACGACGATCGCGGCAGGCACGGCCGAGATCGCGGTGAACGCCGAGGGCCGCAAGACGACCGTTCCGGTCACGGTGTCGGGTTCGTCGAACTCTGGTGGGGCGTCCGTTGCGTCCGTGGACGTGTCGCTGAACGCGCCGACGCTGTTGGTGGGCCAGTCCGCGCAGGCCAGCGCCACGCTCAAGGATGCGAACGGCAACGTCCTCAGTGGCCGATCCATCGTGTGGACCAGTTCGGAGGTCACCGTTGCCTCGGTGAACGCGACGGGGCTCGTGACCGCGCTGAAGACGGGCTCGGTCACCATCACCGCCACCTCCGACGGCAAATCGGGAAGCGTCTCGCTCATCACCGCGATGCCCAGCGGCAGCGCCGCGCCGGTGAACACCGTGACCCTCGCAGTCGCTCCGTCGATCAACGTCGGCCAGACGGCGCAGTCGTCGGTCACGCTGAAGGATGAGCAGGGCAACGTGCTCACCAATCGCTCGGTCGCGTACGTGTCGTCCGACGCCAACATCGCCAGCATCAATTCCAGTGGTCTCGTCACCGCGAACAAGGGCGGGAGCGTTACGATCACGGCGAGCTCGGAGGGCAAGGCTGGTCACGCCGTCGTGACGTCGGTCGCGCCGAAGCCGACGGTGAACAGCATCGCGCTGACGCTCAACGCCCCGAGCATCAGCATCGGTCAGGCGACGCAGATCGTCGCCGTCGCGAAGGACATCAACGGTGCGCCGATCTCCGGCGCTGCCCTCACCTGGACGTCTTCTTCGACCATCGTCGCCACGGTATCCAATGGAGGCCTGGCGTCGGGCCTCAGCGCTGGCAACGCGACGATCTACGCCAGAGCCGACGGAGTCACGGGCAGCGTTGGGCTCACGGTGATCGACAACGCACCGACCGGCCCGACCGCACCGACGAGCCCGGGCGGCAATGGCACGCTCAACGCCGTGGCCATCCTCGCCGAGCTGCCGAGATCGAGCGTGTCGACAGGCTATCCCTCCGCCGCGCGCCAGGTGCGCGTCGCCGCGGGTGCGAACCTGCAGTCGGCGATCGACGCCGCACAGCCGGGTGACGAGCTTCTGCTTGCGCCGGGCGCCACCTATACCGGCAACTTCATCCTGCCGAACAAGGGATCGAGCACGTCGTGGATCACGATCCGAACCGACGTGTCCGACGCAGTGCTCGGCGGCCCCGGCACGCGCATGACGCCGAGTCGCGCTGCCAACGCGAACCTCGCGAAGATCCTCACACCGAACAACATGGGCGCCATCTCCACCGCGCTCCAGGCACACCATTACCGCCTCACCGGGCTCGAGCTCGGCGGGACCAGCTCCGCGTCGGAAATCAGCGGCATCGTCCGATTCGGTGACGGGTCGAGCGCGCAGAACAGCCTCTCGCTCGTTGCGCAGAACCTCGTGCTCGACCGCGCCTACGTGCACGGCCAGTCGTCGCAGTCCATCCGCCGCTGCGTCTCGCTCCAGAGCGGGACGTCGGCCGTGATCGATTCGTGGATCTCGGACTGCCACAGCAACAACGGCGATTCGCAGGGAATCGTCGGCTGGAACGGCCCCGGTCCGTATCTCATCCAGAACAACCACATCGAGGGCGGCCATCAGGGCCTGTTCTTCGGCGGCGCGGACCCGTCCATCGCGAATCTTTCCCCGTCGGACATCACCGTGATCGGCAATCACATCACGCGTCCGTCGTCGTGGAACGGTGTATGGCAGACGAAGACCATCATCGAGACCAAGAACGCTCGCCGCATGCTGCTCGAAGGCAACGTGATCGAGAACGTCTGGGCGTCGGCACAGGCGGGCTTCGCCGTGCTCCTCAAGTCGGAGAACCAGGACGGTTCGGCGCCGTGGACGCAGTCGACGGACATCACCCTGCGCTACAACCGCATCAGGAACGTCGGCAGCGGCATCAATCTCGCCGCCAATGGTGGATACAATGCAGCCGTCCTGGCGGCGCGCATCTCGATCTATGACAACTCGATCGAGAACCTGGGACGGTCGCCGTACGCCGGCGACGGCATCCCGCTCCAGATCCTGGGCGCTACGTCCGACATCCTCGTCGCCCACAACTCGTGGACGAACGCCGGCAATCAGGCCATCAGCTTCGATGGCAGCCCGACCAATCGCACCGTCATCCACTCCAACATCATCCCGTCGGGCGCGTACGGCGTGAAGGGCTCGGGCCAGGGGACAGGGAATACCACGATCAACTACTTCATGGCGAATGGAGTCTTCGCCTACGACGCGATCGTCGGAGGTGACTGCACCGCCTATCCGGCGACGACGAGCTGCCCGAGCAGCATCCCGACTTCGCCGGGGAACGGTTACGACGCCCGCACCATCGGCGCCGACATGAACAAGCTCAATTCGGCGACGAGCGGGGCGGTGGTCGGACCCTGACCGGAACGCAAGACCAAGCGCGAACGGGCCGTGTCGATCGACACGGCCCGTTCGTTTTCCCGTCAGGTGGTGAGCGCTACCAGTTGATCCCGTGATAGTGCCGGCCGTCGGAGAGCTTGTCGCCGAAGGCGCGTACCAGGTCGATTACCACCTTGCCGTTGCCGAGGTGCTGCTCCACCGCGCGGAACGCCGGCGTGGCGTTGCCGATCACGACGACCTCCGACCGGTCCACCACCCGATCCATCGACTGGTCGACCAGCGTCCAGATGTGCGGGATCTCCTTCTCGATGTACTCGCGGTTGGACCCGATGAGGTTCGCGCTCGACACGTCCCGATCGAACACCGCGACGTCCATGCCCTTGCCGATCAGCATCTCGATCAGCGTCACGATCGGAGACTCGCGCAGGTCGTCCGTACCGGCCTTGAACGCCATCCCCAGCACGCCGATGCGTCGTGCGCCCGTGCCGAGGATCGTCTCGTAGGCCCGTTGGACGAGCCGCTTGTTGCTCTCCAGCGCCGCGGCGAGCATCGGCGCGTCGACGTCGAGCTGGCGGGCCTTGTACGTCAGCGCCCGCACGTCCTTGGGCAGACACGAGCCTCCAAAAGCGAAGCCGGGCCGCAAGTAGGCTGGAGAGATGTTGAGCTTCGTGTCCTCACAGAAGATTCGCATCACCTCGTGGCTGTCCACGCCCACGGCCTTGCAGATCGCGCCGATCTCGTTGGCGAACGTCACCTTCACGGCGTGGAACGAGTTGCACGCGTACTTCACGGTCTCGGCCACACCCATCGCCGCCAGGTGCACTGGCGCGTCGATGCCGTCGTACAGGGCAGCCACGGCGGTCGCGCTGCGCGAGTCGTGTGAGCCGATCAGCGTGAACGGCGGGGCGTAGAAATCCTTGATCGACGAGCCCTCACGCAGGAACTCGGGGTTGCTGCATGCGCCGAAGTCCTCGCCGAACTTCTTTCCCGAGGCCCGTTCGAGCGCAGGGATGACGACGCCGTCCATCGTCCCGGGCAGCACGGTGCTGCGAATCACCACGGTGTGCCAGCGGTCGATCGATCGCAGCGTCTCGCCGATCTCGGTGCACACCCGCTCGATGTACTGCAGGTCGATGCTGCCGTTCGACCGGCTCGGCGTGCCCACGCAGATGAGCGAGATCGTGCTCGCGCGGACCGCGTCGGCGACATCCGTCGTCGCGCGCAGCCGGCCGGCGCCGACCATCTCGGCCACCAGCTCGCCGATGCCGACCTCGAGGATCGTGCTGTTTCCCGCGTTGAGCATGTCCACCTTGGCTCGGCTGACGTCGACGCCGACCACGGTGTGCCCCTGCTTGGCGAAGCAGGCTGCGGAGACGCAGCCGACGTAGCCCAGACCGAAAACGCTGACAGTTGTAGTGTTCATCACGAGCTCAGTGACATGACGGAAGGAGGCCGCTCGGAGAGCGATGCGGCGTTGGAACAGCGTTCGGCGAACTGCTCGGCGACCGATGCCCAGCCGAAGTGGGTACGTACGTGCGAGGCGGCGGCACGGCCGATCACCGCAGCGCGCTCGGGACCGCGGAGGAGAGCGATCACCGCGCCGGCAAAGGCGGCGGCATCGTCGGCGAGGATCAGGTGCGTGCCATCGCGCACGTCCAGTCCCTCCGCGCCGATCGTCGTCGAGACCACGGCGCGCTCCATTCCCATCGCTTCGTAGATCTTGATCCGCGTGCCCCCGCCCACCCGGAGCGGGACGACGACGACGGATGCGGACTCGAGATAGGGGCGGACGTCCTTCACGGTGCCGGTGACGGTCACGCCCGGCCGCCCCTCCGCCAGCGCTTGCACGCGCGCCGTCGGATTGCGTCCCACGATCGTCAACGTCGCCTCGGGCTCCGCCTGCTCGATGCGCGGCAGGACCTCCTCCACGAACCAGACCATCCCGTCCTCGTTGGGCATCCAATCCATCGACCCCGTGAAGACGATCGACGCCGGCTTCCGCGACACGGTGCCGGACGGGCGGAAGAAATCCGTGTCCACCCCAGTCGGGACCGACGAGACACGCTCGACGCCGTACGCCTGGCGAAACACGGCCGCATCCTCGGGCGACACCGCCACCACGTGGTCGAATCGCAGGCACTGTTCGCGCTCCACCCGCCGCATTCGCCGCCACTGCTCGGCCATGTAGAGCCGCATGACGGGGTTGCCGGCTACGCGCGTGCGCCGCTCCCAGATCATCGCCTCGACGTTGTGCTGGAAGAGCACCACGGGGCAGGGCAGGCCGTCGGGCACGTTCAGCGCCGGCACCAGGAAGTCGCACACCACGACGTCGGCCCGGTCCTCACCCGCGGTGCAGCGCTCACGGATGACGCGCGTCATCGCCGCGGATCGATAGGGCGCCAGCGCGAACGGGAGCGACGACACGACGTTGCGCAGAATGGCCAGCCCGCGGCGCCATCCGCGCAGCGGCGCACGGCGCCACGGCACCAGCACGAGGTCGTCGCAGTACTCGAGTGCGCGCGCGCGCTGCTCGGGCGTGGTCGTGCCGTCGTCGAGCGCCACGTACGTGACGCGATGATGATCGCGCAGGCGCCGCAGCATCTCGTACGTTCGGATGCGTCCGCCCTTGTCGAGCGGGTGAAGAAGCTCGCTCTTGACCCAGAGGATGTGCATGGTGGGGGTCAATGTCAGAGGAGTCGCAGAGAGTCGGCGGGCTCGCCTTCCACCACCACGCGGTGCCAGATCTCGAGGTTCACCAGTGACCAGAGTCGCTCGGCGTGATCTTCACCAGCCTGATGCCGTTGGACCAGCGTGTGGATCGTCGAGGGATCGAACAGGCGCCGCTCGAGCGCGCGCGGAGACAACACCAGCTGGTCGACGATCGAGCGGAAGGGACCGCGCAGCCAGGTGCCGACCGGCACGGGGAATCCCATCTTGCCGCGCGCCAGGATCTCCGGCGGCAGCACGTCGCGCATCGCCTCGCGCAGGATGTATTTGGTCGTGCCGCCGCGCAGCTTGAGCCGCTCCGGCAGCCTCGCCGTCCACTCCACGAGTGGGTGATCGAGGAACGGGACGCGGCTCTCGATCGAGGCCGCCATGCTCATCTGGTCCTGCTTCATCAGGAGCTCGTGCAGGTACGTCTTCGTATCGACGTAGAGCAGTCGGTCGAGCAGCGACTTCGCGTCCGAGCCGGCCATGAGTGCCACGGCGGTCGCGTACGGGTCCTCGCTGGTCAGGCGGGCTCGCAGATCCGGCGCCAGCAGCGTCGTCTGCTGCTCGCGCGAGAACACCGCGAAGTTGTCGAGGTACAGCGCCTCGAGCGTGGCCGGTCGGGCGAGGAAGGTGCGCAACGCGCGCTGCCGCGTCCGCGACGCGGGCAGCGCCTCGAGCCCCGAGCGCACGAGCGAGCGCAGTGGCGCCGGCGTCGCCGCCTGATAGGCGCCGCCCAGCCGCATGTTCAGGATCGTCTTCTTGTACCGCGCGTAGCCGGCGAGCGTCTCGTCGCTGCCCTCACCCGTGAGCACGACCTTCACGCGCTCCGCCGCCAGGCGCGACACGAAGTTCAGCGCCACGCTCGACGGGTGGGCAATCGGCTCGTCCTCGTGCCACACGAGCGTCGGCAGCGCCCCGAAGAACTGCTCCGGCGTGACCAGCACCTCGTGGTGATCCGTGCGATACGCCTTCGCCACGATGCGCGCATACGACAGCTCGTTGGCCTCGCGCTCGGCGAATCCGACGGAGAACGTCTTGATCGGCTCGTCGACGAGTTGGCTCATCAGCGCGGTGATCGTTGCCGAATCGATGCCACCGGAGAGGAACGCGCCGAGTGGAACGTCCGCCATCAGCCGAAGCCGCACTGCCTCCTTGAGCCGCTCTCGATACTCCGCGATCAGCTCCGCATCGGGACGCATGTCCTCTGACTCGGCTTCGAAGCGCAGGTCCCAGTATCGGCGCGTGCGGATCTCGCCATCGCGCCACACGAGCGTGTGGCCCGGCAGCAGGCGCTTGATGCCGGCCAGCAGCGTGCCCTCTCCCGACGTGGCGTGATTGGCGAGATAGTCGGGAAGTGCGTCCTCCCGCAGCGATGCGCGCACCAGGCCGCTCGCAACGATGGCCTTCATCTCGGAGCCGAATACGAGCGTGCCGTCCGGCAGCAGGGCGTAGTACAGCGGCTTCACGCCGAAGCGGTCGCGCGCCAGCGTGAGCGTGCGCGTCCGCTTGTCCCAGACCGCAAAGGCGAACATCCCGCGCAGCTCTTCGGGCGCCGCCTGACCTCGCCGCTCGAACACGTGCAACACGGTCTCCGTGTCGCAGTGGGTGCGATAGTGCACGCCCTCCTGCTGTAGCGATGCCATCAGCGTGGGGTGGTTGAACACCTCGCCGTTGTAGATCAGCACGAGTGCGTCGTCGGCGCTCGACATCGGCTGCTGGCCGTGGCTCACGTCGACGATGCTCAGCCGGCGATGCCCGAGCGCGACTCCCCGGTCCATGAACGTCCCGAAGCCATCTGGCCCCCGGTGCGCGAGCGTGTCGCGTAGCCGGGTGAACGACGAGTCGTCGATCGAGCGTGAGGAGGAGTCGGGGATCACGATCCCGCAGATGCCGCACATGGTCTCAGTCTACTCCGGAGAGCGATCCTGGATCGGCCGGACGACCCAGCGCCCCTGCTCGCGCTGCGCCGACCATGGGGATCCGCCCCGCACGGCGACGCGCCCGATGCCGTCCCCCTCGACGAACGATGCGCCGAGCAGAAACACCCGCTCGTCCACTCGCCCGGCGTCGGTCACCACGCCGCACTCCGCATCGGTAACGAGGCCGGCGACGTCGACCGTCGGCGCCGTTCCACGCTGGACGACCAGGTCCCGCAGCGCTCCACCCGCGACGTCGACCGCGACGCGCCCCGCCTCCGTCGCCCGCGAATGTGCCGTGAACGGCGCCGGCAACAGCAGCGTGACCGCTCGCTGGCGCCCGACTCCCGTGCTCGCGTACGTCAACGCCGCTGCCTCTCGGCGCGCGCCGTAGGCCTCCGACCGCCACGACGTGCCGAGGTGCAGCGCCCCGTCTCCCAGCGACGCGATCTCGAGCAGACGACTGTCCGTTCGCGTCGGATCGGTGATCGTCGCCGTGTTCGCGGCGGACTCGCGAACCCCCAGGTCGGGCGCGACGTGCCACTGGAGCGACCAGTCGTGCGTCCCCTCCGCCGCGATGACGTCGAGCACCACGAGATACCGGCGGCGCAGAAAGAGGATGCTCCGCTCGTGCGTCGCGGGATCGCCCAATCGTCGATATCCGTCGTGCGAGCCGCGCCAGAAGTCGGCGTCCGCCGACGTGCTCCACGCGTGTACCGTCGTGCGCGCGACGTGCCGCCAGTGGAACAACCCGGCGGTCAGCGACGAGCTCTCCCCATCCACCGTCGCCGTGTTGTGTGCCGCGGTCGCGCGAAACGCATCGCGCTCGGCGCCCGTGTAGCTGAACGTGCCGCTGTCCGTCAGCACGGGCCGGCCGCCCGCCGCGACCTCGAGCGCCAGCGCGTCGGCGTGTGCGTGACCGCAGTTCAGCCATCCATGCGGGCCGCCGTCGACGAGCGCCCACGTCGTCGTCGCCTGCCAACTGTCGCGCATCACGTAGAACCCACCGTCGGGGAAGCCGCGCGAGCACTCGGCGGGCGCAGCGGGCGCCGTCGACGCGAGCGCACGCGAGCCGGACTCGCCCAGCAGCCACAGACACTCCTCCACCGCATCGCCGGCGACGCAGCGCATGTCGGCGCGCTGGAACATCGCGGCGCCGGTCGCGAGCGTCGGTCGTGCGTCGCCCACCGGCAGCCCGTCGAGCCGCAGCAGACGTCCGCCGTCGTCGTCGCCGATGAGCGGTACCGTGCCATCCGGATGCACCGCGTGCACCAGAAACTCGTCCAGCCGCTCGACACGGTCGCGCACGTCACGCGCTGGCGACCACTCGTTGGCGCTCGCGAGCAGGAGCGCGTGATGGAAGATGTCGGCCGTGTATCGGTGGTAGTACAGCGCCTGCTCGAAGTACGTGCCGTCGGCGCGGACCTGCCGGAACAGTTGCTCGCGCAGGATGCTCCAGCCGACGGTACGCCAGCGCTCCGCGTCGGTGAACATGGGGAACGTCGTCCCGATGTACAGCAGTCCCAGCGCTTCACCGGTCAGGTGCGTGTTGGGGCTGTAGTAGGTCGAGAGATATCGCTCGACGTGCATGGCGTGATGCCGTACCGACTCCAGCGCCGTGAGGAGCAGCTCGTCCGTGAGCTCGGGCGCTTCGGCGAAGAGCTGGAGCGCCCAGAGCCACGCGATCGAGCGATACGACACCTCGAGGCTGCTCGCCCAGTTGACGCCGATGCGCCGCGGATTGGCGCGAATCCAGCCCGCGAGCTGCGAGACGAACGCCTTTGCGTAGCGCGTGTCACCCGAATAGGCATACGCCTGCCCGAGCGTCACGAAATGCTGATGGCGGTTGAGCTCCCAGAGCAGCTTGTAGTCGCCCACTACGCCGGGATCGAGGTACGCGATCCGGCTCCAGTGGCGCATGGGTGCGCGCGTGCCCGTGGACGGATCGCGATGCCAGTCGATCGGCGTCCCCACCGAGACGCGCTCGTGGCCCAGCAGGTCGAACACGCCGTCCACGGCGCGGTCCGCGCGGAACCGCGTTCCTGCCTCCGCGTCGGGGCGCGCACGCCGGAGCAGCGAGATCGTCGTTCGCACGTCCCGCAGCCCCGGGAGCACACCGCCCGCGAGGCGCGCACGTGCGGCCGCTGCGATGCGCGCC
>DATEOG010000290.1:0-21554 GCA_035274345.1 Gemmatimonadaceae bacterium | reverse complement strand
TCGGCATCATGATGCTGCCGGAATTGACCGCGCCCTTGTCGAGCGCGTCGAAGCTGGCGGCATTCTCCGAATGGGCGACGCCGATATCGTCGGCGTGCAGGATCACGAGCTTGGCGTCGCGGGGATGACCCAGTCGCTCGGCTACCGTTCGAGTCTGGGCGGAAAGCGTCGTAGAGGCGAGCAGGGAGACGAGCGTGGACCACACGAGCTGCCGCATCATCGCACCTGATCCTGAGGGCGTAGGCGCTCGATGGCGTAGCGGTCGGCGAGCACCGACGAAGCGAGCAGCGGGGCCGTCACGGGGAGAACGTACCGATCACGGCCGCGAGCGGCCAGCGGTCGATCCGCCCCTGGCCAACCCTTGGCGCGGTGGCGGAGTCTATGTCCGTGAAGCCTTCTCCGGAGCCGCCCACCACGTGCTGGAATCCGAGCTGATCGAGCGCGTCCGGGCCGGAGACATGGCCGCGGCACGCCAGCTCTACGATGCGCACGTCGGAGCGATGCATCGCCTCGCCATGCGCATGACGGGCGACGAGTCGCTGGCGGACGACGCGACCCAGGTCGCGTTCATCCGGGCGTTCCGCTCACTGGACCGGTTCCGGGGAGAGGCCTCGTTGGGGACGTGGCTGCATCAGATCACGATCTCGGCCTCACTGAACCTGATTCGAGGACGCAAGCGCTGGAATGCACATCGCGTGGAGCTCGACGCCGCGGACGAGGTCATCGGACACGGCCCAGAGCCGGACGTGGTGCTCAGGGAGCGGCTGCACGCGGCGATCGACGCACTGCCGGAGAGCTACCGCATCGTGTTCGTGCTCCACGTGCTCGAAGGATTCAACCATCAGGAGATCGGCGAGCGGCTCGGGATCCCGACCGGAACGTCCAAGGCCAGGCTGTCGGTGGCGCGATCGAAGCTTCGCGATGCGCTTCACGAGTTCGAAGGAGAGTGGATCGGTGCATGACGACGACGAGAAGTTCGACGAGTTCCTGCGGCGAGCGGCGAAGGACTACAACGCCCCGCGCACGCCACGGTCCGATGCGATCTGGGCGGCGATCGAGCCTGAGGTCGCACGCGCCATCGCTCCGAGGCAGCGGATCACGCGCAGCCGGCCGCTGCTCATCGGCTTTGCCGTGGCCGCCACCCTCGTGATCGGTGTCGCCATCGGTCGCCTGTCGGGGCCTCCGTCGCGAGTCGCACCGCCGGTCGCGTCGGCCGCGCGGGACACGTCGTCGACCAGCGGCCACACCCGAGCGCTGACCCTCGAACACCTCGCCGACGCGGAGCTCTTCCTCACCACCGTGCGCTACGAGCTCGACTCGGGGCTGCCCGACGCCGATCGCGCGGCGCGCAGTCGAGAGCTGCTCGTGCGGACGCGCGTCCTGCTCGGCGCATCGCAGGATCGCTCACCGTCTCCCGAAGTCGCTCGGCTGCTCGAGGATCTCGAGCTTCTGCTCGCCGAGATTGCCGCGCTGCCCGCTGCCGGCTCGCCGATGGATCGCAAGCTTCTCGACGAGTCGATCCGCGACGGCCGCGTCATCCCACGCATTCGCGCTACGCTGCCGGCCCGCGCGGCCGGCGCCTGAACGGAGAACGCACATGAAGCTGATGCTCCTCGCCGTCTCGCTCGCGGCCACGTACGCCGCTCTCGCGCCCGCTGTTGCGCACGCGGACGAGCGGTTCGCCTCGATGCCGCGCGTCGCGTGGGCGGAAGCCGATCCGGCCGACTCCCTCTACCGCGCGGCGCGCCGGTCGCTCGCCCAGAAGGAATACGAGGCCGCCGCGCGCGCCTTCGACGCCATCGTCACGCGCTACCCGCGCTCCGAGTACGCGCCCGACGCGCTGTACTGGAAGGGCTTCGCCCTCTATCGCAACGGCAACCTCGAGGAAGCGGAGGCCGCACTCGAGGCGCAGGCGAGACGCTACCCGAAGGCGACGACCCGGAACGACGCCGCGGCGTTGCTGATCCAGGTCAAGGGTCAGCTCGCGCGCCGAGGCGACACGTCGGCGCAGGCCGCCGTCACTCGGGCGGCCTCACAGTCCGTCCAGGGTTGTGACGACATGGAGATGCAGGCGGCCGCGCTCGACGCGGTGCAGCGGATGAATGCCGACCGCGTGCTCCCGCTGCTCCGCCGAGTGCTTGCGCGACGCGACCCGTGCTCCAAGCCGCTGCGCAAGAACGCGCTGTTCATCCTTGCCCAGCGGGGAGGGGGCGATCGCGAGCGCATCCTCCTCGAGGCGGCAAAGACCGATCCCGATCCGGGCGTGCGACAGGATGCCGTGTTCCACCTCCAGCAGGCGAAGAGCGACGCCGCCGTGGATGCGCTCGAAGACCTGTTGCTGCACAGCGACGAGACCCGCCTCCGCCAGAACGCGTTGTTCGCGCTCGCGCAGAACCACTCGGAGCGGGCACGCCGGATACTCCGCGCGTTCGCGCTCTCCGACACCGAGCCACTCCCGCTGCGCAACGATGCCGTCTTCCACCTCTCGCAGAGCGGCGACGCCGGCGACCAGGCCTGGCTGCGCGAGGCGTTCGGCAAGATCTCCGACCCCAAGCTCCGGAGCGACGTCATGTTCCACATTGCCCAGTCGGCTGGCCCGGAGGCGAGCCGCTGGCTGGCCACGGTAGTCACCGACACGCGGGAGTCCGACGCGCTTCGCAAGAACGCGCTGTTCCATCTCTCGCAGCGGAAGCTCGATGGCCGCGAGGAGCTCATCGGTCTCTACGACAAGGTGAGCGTACCGCTCAGGAAGGAGATCATCTTCCACCTCGCACAGCGCAACGAACCGGCCTCACTCGACAAGCTCATCGACATCGCCAAGCGCGACCCCGTGCCCGAGCTGCGGAAGGAAGCGCTGTTCCACATCAGCCACTCGAACGATCCCAAGGCCCTCAAGACCCTCGAGGAGATCGCCGCGCCATGAACACGCGCCACTTCGCCACAGCCGCATTCTTCTTCGTCGCTCCCGCGCTCGTTGGCGCGCAGTCGCTCGACGCGCGCGTGGCGGCGGCTCGCGGCAGCGTCGCCTTCCAATACGAGACTCGCCCGAACGTCTGCGGCGACGGTATGAGCATCGACATGAGCAACGATACGAGCGCCGGCTGGAACGTGCGGAGCTCCCGCTCCCGCATTCACATGGGGCGCGGAAGGACCGACGCATCCACGTGCGAGATCGGCCCGGCACGCGTGGTCGTTCAGCATTCCGGCGCGACGCCGACGGGCGTGACGGTCACCGTGGGTGGAGCGCGCAGCGCCGCCGACACCGAGCTCGGCGACGTCTCGCCGGCCGACGCCGCGCGCTACCTCCTCGCCATCGCCCCTCGACTCGCCGGACGTCCGGGCGACAACGCCGTCATGGGCGCGGCGATCGCCGAGACCCCCTCTCAATGGCGGCGGATGCTCGAGATCGCGCGCTCGGCCGACGCGTCGGAGTCATCGCGCAAGGCGTCGATGTTCTGGGTGAGCCAGGAGGTGAGCACCGCGGCTACCGCGGGGCTGACCGAGGTGGCCATGGACGACGCGAACGAACGATCGGTGCGCAGCGACGCGCTGTTCTATCTCGCCCAGCGTCGCAACGGCGAGGGGATCCCGTCGCTCATCAAGGTCGTACGCGAGTCGAAGAGCGCGCGGCTCAGGAAGGATGCAATCTTCCATCTCGCGCAGAGCGGCGATCCACGCGCGCTGGACCTGTTCGAGCAGATGCTGGCCGGGAAGTAGGCGAAGGTCGACTCAGGGCGTCGGATACATCGCCTTCTGGACGTCCCGCCAGGTCACGAGCGCCACGCCGTTGTCCTTCAAGGCCTGCTTGAACTCCGCGCTCGTGAGCACGTCGTAGTCCCGCTGTCGCCAGTCCGCACCCCACGAATCCCAGCCGGCCGTCACCGCGCGGAGCTCCGCGTCGTCGTAGCCGAGGTGCACGAGGATCACCGTCAGTCCGGGCTTCAGCGTTCGGATCGCGTCGAGGTAGTACCTCCTCCACTCCTCGGGCGTCCCCTTCTGCAGTCTCATGATCACGGCGTCGGGGACGATGTCGTCTGGCGTAAGCTCCGACCGAATCGCCGCCGTCGGTGAATCGAAGACCGCGAGAAAGGGCAGCTTGTACGACCGCGCAACCTTGACGTAGGTGCGGAACAGCTCCGGCGTGCCATACAGTGCGTACATGTGACTGTCCACGTGCGTCGGCTTGATTCCGATCGCGTAGGCGCGGTCGATCTGCGCACGAAGCTCGCGCTCGACCTCGTCCATCTTTGCGCGCTTCGCGAGGGTGTCCGTCTGACGCGGGAACGTGCCGTCGGGGTCGTAGAGCGACGGCACCTGGTCGCGCGGCGCGAGCCCGCCCCAACGATACGTGTTCCACTCGCTGTTCAGGGTGAGGTGCAGGCCGAGGTCCGCGTTCGGATGCCGCTTCGCGTACTCGGCCACCTCCGTCACCCACGGCGTTGGCATCATGACGCTGCCCGAGTTGATCGCGCCCTTGTCGAGCGCGTCGAAGCTCGCGGCATTCTCCGAGTGCGCGACGCCGATGTCGTCGGCGTGCAGGATGAGCAGCTTGGCATCGCGGGGATGCCCGAGCCGCTCGGCGGTCGTACGGGTCTGGGCGTCGAGTGTCGACACGACGAGCAGGGAGAGGAGGATCGAGCAGATGAGCTGCCGCATGATGTCTCCGGACCGTGAATGATGGGGGCGATCAACGGCTGCGCCATGGTCGGGAGCGCCGCTCCGATGCGACAATCGCATTCGAGAGAACGTTACCCCATCAGGAGCTCGTCGGACGGTACCGCCGCGTCAGGCTCTCCACGAGGTCCGCCGCATCCGGCCCCTTTCCCGTCGCCCGCTCCACCAGCTCCGCCACCGGCCACCGCATCCCGTGCCGGTGCACGTGCTCCGTCAGCCACCCGCGCAGCGGCGCGAACTGCCCGCGCGCGAATGCATCCTCGAGCGGCCCCACCGCTCGCTCCGCCGCCGCGAACAGCTGCGCGGCGTACACGTTGCCGAGCGAGTACGTGGGGAAATATCCGATCAGCCCCTCCGACCAATGAATGTCCTGCAGACATCCTTCGCGGTCGTTGGCCGGACGCACACCGAGATGCCGCACGTACAGTTCGTTCCACGCCCCCGGCAGGTCAGCGGCCCGTAGATCGCCCGACAACAGCGCGAGCTCCAGCTCGAACCGGATCGCGATGTGAAGGTCGTACGTCACCTCGTCGGCGTGGATGCGGATCGGACCGGGCGCGACCCGGTTCACCGCCCCGCGGAACGCGTCGATCGACACGTCGTGCAGCGCGTCGGGGAATGCGTCGCAGAGCTTGGGATAGAAGTGTCGCCAGAAGCCCTCGCTCCGCCCCACATGGTTCTCCCACAGCCTCGACTGCGACTCGTGCACGCCGAGCGACGCCGCCTCGCCCATCGGCGTGCCGTAGTGTCGCGTGTCGAGCCCCTGATCGTAAAACGCGTGCCCCAGCTCGTGCAGCAGCGCGTAGAACCCCTGCGTGAAGTCGCGGGGATGGTAGCGCAGCGCGACGCGGACGTCACCCGGACCGATCATCGAGCAGAATGGATGCTGGCCGACGTCGAGCCGGCCGCCCTGCAAATGGAAGCCGAGCACCGCGGCCGCCGACTCGGCGAACTGCTTCTGCCGCTCGATCGGAAAGTCGCGCTCGAGCAGGTCATCCGCAGCTGGCCGCGCATCGCGCATCGCCGCGACAAGCGGCACGAGCCGCGTGCGGAGATCGGTCAGCACGGCCGTGAGGCGATCCGTCGTCATCCCGGGCTCGTAGTCGTCGAGCAGCGCGTCGTACGGCGTGCCCTCGTAGCCGACCGCGTCCGCGCGCTCGCGCGCCAGCGTGAAGATCCGCTCGAGCCAGGGTGCAAACGACGCATAGTCGTCGGTCCGCCGCGACTCGGACCACCTCTGCTGCGCCATCGCCGTAACGCGCGCCCACTCCTCGACGAGACGCCGCGGCATTCGGCGCTCCTTGTCGAACGAACGGCGAATCTCGCGCACGTTCACGGCGGCCGCGCTGTCGCGATCGCTCACGAGCGGCGAGCCTTCGACCGCGACCAGCAGCTCCTCGTACCGTGGGTTCGTCTCCCGGTCGTGCACGAGGCCGGCGAGCAGCGCGCGCTGCTCCGCCCGGTGCTCCACCCCGTTGCGCGGCATCGAGACTTCTTCGTCCCACTCCAGCAGATCGAGACACGACGCGAGGAGCGTCTCTTCGCGCGAGAGCGCGATCATCTCGTCGTACGCTTGCTCAGGATTCACGGGCGTCGTCGCCTGTAGTGGCTGGTTGCAGGACCTTGCTCGACCAATAGAATAGCCCAGGACCTGGCCGCGCGTGCAGATCCCTCGACTCGCTGCGCTCGCTCGGGATGACAGCCAAGTGCAGATCCCTCGACTCGCTGCGCTCGCTCGGGATGACCTGCTCGTCATCCCGAGCGCAGTCGAGGGATCTGCACTTCCACGCACTCAACCACGCACATGCACAGTCCCGCCGAAGAAGTCGGCTTGATGGGCCAGCGGCTCGCCACCCGCGTGCAGACCGCGCTCGATCGCGTGCCGCCCGCCGAAATGGTCGATCTGATGCGCGCCATTCGCCAGATGGCCACCGACCGCCACCTGGCCTATCAGCGCGACGGCGTGACCGAGACCGTCCAGCTCCTTCCGTGTCCGCTCACCATGCGGAACGACCAGCTGGCGTACACGCACTACGTCTCCCAGACCATCCTCGAGTGCACCAAGCGGCTCCCCGACATGTACTTCGAGGTGCCCGAGGTACGCGACATCCTCCGCGTCGGTCCCGTCGAGGAGGAGTGGCTGCGGGAATGCTGGACCCCAGCGCACCGCGAGACGAACCCGATACTCGGGCGGCTCGACGCCGTGGTGGACTACGCGTCGGCGATGTGGAAGGACACGATCAAGTTCATGGAGCCGAACCTGAGCGGAATCGGAGGGCTGCACATGGCCGCCACCGCCGTCGGCATCCTCGCGCAGCTCGTCGTCCCCCGCCTGCTCGAGCAGGATCCCGGCATCCGGCTCCAGCTTCCCCCCGACATGCGCGACCTGCTGCTCCAGGAACTTCTCGAGCATCTCGAGGTGATCGGCCGGCCGGGCGGGCAGATCGTGCTCGTGGATCCGAAGCTCGCCGCCGAAGGACCCGACGAGCCCGACGCGGTCGCGCGATGGTATCGGGACGATCACGGCCTGTCCGTGCTGCACGCCGACCCGAGCGAGCTCCGTCAGAAGGGCGACGAAGTGTACTACGGCGACACACGCGTGGACGTCGTCTACCGCGACGCGGGAGTGCTCGACCTCCTCGCATATGCCGAGGAAGGGGTGGACGTCGCGCCGATGCGCACCCTGTTCCGCCAGAATCGCGTCGTCTCGTCGATCAGCGCGGAGCTGGACCAGAAGAGCATCTTCGAGCTGTTCACCGATCCCGTGCTCTCCGAGCGGCTGTTCACCGTGGAGGAGCGCCAGGTGATGCGCCGGCACGTCCTGTGGACGCGACTCCTCTCCGAGCGCCACACCACGTCACCGCACGGCGAGCGCATCGACCTCCCCGAATGGGCGCGACGCGAGCGCGACTCGCTGGTGCTCAAGCCGAATCGTTCATATGGAGGCGACGGCGTCGTCGTGGGTCACGCGGTGGAGCAGAACGACTGGGAATCCGCGCTCGAGCGTGCGCTCGGCGACAACGAGTCGCGGTACGTGCTGCAGCAGGCGGCGCCGATCCCCGTGAAGTCGTTCCACGTGCTCGACGCCGACGATCGGGTGGACGTCGAGCCGTTCTACGTCGTGCTGGGGTTCGCGCCGAGCCGGTACGGCGTGGCGCTGATGGCGCGCGCGTCGCAGCAGCAGGTGGTGAACGTGGCGCAGCACGGCGGGCTGTGCGCGGTGATGGTGGGCGCGACGTCGCTCAGGAAGAGTGAGCTCGGTCTCCGGTTCGACGCGGCGGCGTTGCGCGCGGCGGCGACGTAGCGACCGCGCCGCTGCGCTCACGCTACCTGCACGTTCTCACTCGTAGCGCAGCGCGTCGATCGGGTCGAGCGTCGCCGCGCGCCGTGCCGGCCACACGCCGAACACGACGCCGATGAAGCCGGCGAACACCACCGCTCCGACGATCGCCACCGGCGCCAGCGCGGCGTTCATGCCGAACGACTCGCGTGCGACGAGAATCGCCGTCACCCCCGCCATCACGCCGGCGACTCCGCCGACCACGCTCGTGAACACCGCCTCGGCGAGGAACTGCAGGAGGATGACGCGCTTCGTCGCGCCGAGCGCCTTCCGAATCCCGACCTCGCGCGTGCGCTCGGTGACCGAGACCAGCATGATGTTCATGATGCCGATGCCGCCGACGATCAGACTCACGGCCGCGATCCCCGCGAGCAGGTAGGTGAAGACCTGGGTCGTCTCCGACGCGGCCACGAGGAAGTCCGACTGATTGCGAATGCGGAAGTCGTTCGGCTGGCCCACCGGCAGGCGGTGCTCTCGGCGCAGCACCGTCTGGATGTCCGCCATCGCGAGCGGCACCGCGGCTTCACCGCTCGCGAGCACGTAGATGTCGTTCAGACGGTCGGTGCCGAACAGACGGAAGCGCCCGGTGCGCAGCGGGATGAGCACCTGGTTGTCGGGATCACCCCCGCTGGCCGCTCGGCCCCTTGGCGCCAGCACTCCGGCGACGTGAAACAGGCGGCCGCCGATGCGGATTCTCTCGCCGATCAGGGTCGCGGGACTCAGATACCCGAGATCGCGAACGACCGATGCACCCAGGACGGCGACGCGTCGCATCGCGTCGTTGTCCACCGACGTGAACATGCGGCCGGCGGCAAGGCGGAACCCTCGCACGACAAGAAAGTTCGAAGTCGTCGCGACGATGCGCGAGTTCGTGTTTCGGTTGCCGTACACGACCTGCAGGTTGCGATCCTGCTGCGGCTGCACCGCCGCGAAGTGCCGCCCGCGCTCGGCGAGGGCGTTCGCGTCGGCGATCGTCAGTCGCTTCGGATCTTCCCACTGCACGCCGCCGCGACGCTGACGCTCCGGATTCACGCGAAGGAGCCTCGTCCCCAGCTGCGCCAGCCGATCGTGGACTGCACGCTGGGCTCCGAGGCCGAGGCCGACGACCGTGATCACCGCGGCGATGCCGATGATGATCCCGAGCATGGTGAGCCCCGAGCGGAGCTTGTTGGCGCGGAGCGACGAGAGTGCCACCGCGATGATCTCGCGAAGCTGCATTCGACCGGTGCCTCTGATGGGTGTCGCCGTCGCGCTCGGCATGAGTGCGTTCGTCCGAGCGCGTACTGGTCCCACATCAGTCCCTACGCAGGCGTCCGCGCGTCCGTTCGATCGCGCTGTCCTGCAAAGCGGACTCACGCATCCGTGATTGCAGCTACGTCGGCACCGAGGCCACCACCACGATCTCCGCACTCTCGTCGATGAGCGGACAGCGATCGAAGTCTCCGTAGAGCGCGTCGAGCCGGAAGCCGGCGCGTGCCACGAGGTGCGTGAGCTCGGCCGGCGTAAACCACCGCATGCCGAACTTCTGGACGACGCGCTCCGTGCGATCGCCGGTGCGGAGGTGGTAGATGAGCTCCACGTCGCTCACCTGCTCGACCCAGTGGACCGCGGTCACGCGAACGGTACGCCTCAGCGTGCGCCCGTCGGGCAGTGATTGCTCCGGCGTGTCCTCGACCTCGGCGCTCCGGTCGCGCGTCATGCTCGCGTAGTTCGGATTGAACACGTCCAGAACGAGCCGGCCGCCAGGCCGAAGGCGTCGTCGCGCCCCGGCGAGGACGTCTAGCTGATCCTCGATCGTCACGAGGTGTTGCAAAATGCGAAAGGGCGCCGCCACGAGATCGAACGAGGGGGTGGCCTCGAGCTCGAGCCGGCGGACGTCGCCCTCATGGAGAGTCACGCGGTCCTGAACGGATCTCGGCTGCGCAGCAAGCTTCGCGCGGGCGCGGGCGAGCATCGCCGGGGAGAGGTCGATCCCCGTCACCTCGTGTCCCGCCTGCGCCAGCGGCAGCGTGAGCCGTCCCGTCCCGCACCCGAGCTCCAGCACCCGGCTCGCTGCACCCGCACGCTCGGCTTCCTCTACATAGAAGCCGACGTCGGCGCGCGAGCCATACGCGGGTATCGCGTCGTAGAGTGCTCCGAACTCCGCTACGCCGTCGTAGCTGGACACGTTATCGGACATGGCAAAACATGCGGCGCACTTCCGTCAGTTGCTGTCGCATCCGTGCAACTTCGGCAGCGCATCCGAAACAATTGCTTACCACCGAGAGAGGGGTCGGCCGACCAGGATCGCACCGTTGATGCGCAAAAGACGCACTCACGGGACACGACGCGACATGCGCGACGCCTCCAACCGCGATCGCCAGACGAGGCCCCGCAGTTGCACATGCCGCTGCCCGCGACCCCCCTCACCCAATCCATCGAGGATCCAAATGATCAATCGTTCTTCCCGTTCCATCCGCTTCCTCGCGCCCATGCTGGCGCTCGGAGTGGCGGCGTGTTCTGGTGCTCCGGGCGATGGGAGCATCTCCGGGCCGGCCGCAGGCCTCGTGCGCATCCCCATCAGTGCCGCCCCCGGAGACGCGGGCAACCGTACCCCCAATCAGGGCGAGCTGGAGATCTGTAAGGACGGCACCGCCGCTTCGTTCGACATCACGCCCCTGGGCGGCGCGACGTTCAACGTCAGTCTGGCGGCCGGCGAGTGCAAGACGATCGTGAACGAGGTCCTGCGCTCCGGGTTGGATACCGCGCGGTTCACGGTGGTCGAGGTGGTCCCCGCCGGCACGTCGTTCACGTCGGTGACCCGGACGACCGTCCACAACGAGTTCCTGCCGCCCGCGAGCACGACTGCCGACGAATTCGACGCTCCGGTGGTCTCGCTGACCAACGCGCCGCAGTCGATCAAGCTCAACGAGTACATCGGCACGCTGCTCGTGTACGTCAACGCCCCGATCGTCGAAGAGGGTGGCTGCACGTACACGAAGGGCTGGTACCGGAACAACGGTTCCAGCACCGTCCTTGACGGCATCGATGGCCGTTCCAAGGCGGACGCGCAGGCGATCTTCGCCGCGACGCCTGGCAAGCCGGGTGGCGTGACGTGGGGCGCCGACAACAACAACCTCAACCTGTACCAGCAGCTGCTCGCCGCCCTCAACAACCTGGGTGGGGACGCGACCGCCGGTCCGCCCGCCGTCGACGCCGCCATCTCCGCAGCGCTCGCCGCTACGGGTGGTTCGGGCAAGGCCATCACCGTCGCCGCTGGAACGGACGTGAGCGGCTTGATCACCGTCCTGAGCGCGTTCAACGAAGGTGAGTACGCCGGCTTCCCGCACTGCGAGTAAGGCTCGAGCAGTTCGAAGGGTGAACGGGGCGGCCAGCAATGGCCGCCCCGTTCTCTTTTCACGTCGTCATCCCGAGCGCAGTCGAGGGATCTGCACCTCGCTGTCATCCCGAGCGCAGTCGAGGGATCTGCACGTCTTCCCCTCAGCGCCCGAGCTTCGTCGGATCCACCACCACGTGCTTCACCCGCTGCCGCTTCCAGGTGTACGTGATGTGCACGAGCCCATCCGACGTCTGGATCACCGCCGGATAGGAGTACTCGCCCGGCTGGTCCTCGAGCGTCAGCACCTTCGTCCACGCACGCCCGTCGCGTGACAGCGCCACGCCGAGCGGGGTGCGCCCGCGCGGCACCGGATTGTAGACGATGAGGTGACGTCCGTCGGCGAGCGTCACGGCATCAGTGCCCGCGTTGGGGTTCGGCAGGCTGTCGATCAGCGACAGCGCGCTCCACGTCTTGCCGCCATCGTCGGACGACGTCGAGAACACCTTGCCCTGCTGCGTCCGGCCGAGCGCGAGGAGCTTGTCGCCGCCGATCTTCTCACGAAAGAGAATGCTCGGCTGGATCGCCTCGATCGCGATGCCGTCGTTCAGTGCCGGCGTCGCGGTCCACGTCTTCCCCCCATCGCTGCTGCGCTCGAAGTGCACCTGCCAGCGGCTCGGCTCCGAGTGCGACTCCGTGCTGGTCGGCGCGAGGATGGTGCCGTCGGCGAGCTGCACGGGCTTGTTCTTGATCGGTCCGAGAATGCCGTCGGGGAGACGCCGGCCCTCGCTCCACGTGCGGCCGCCGTCGCTGCTCGTTCGGAGCATCCCCCACCACTCCTCGGGCGACGGACCCACCTTATAGAAGAGCATCAGCGGTCCTGTGCGCGGCTGGAACAGCACGGGATTCCAGGTCGGATGCCGCGTGCCGTCGGCCTGCACGCCGTTGGCGACCTCCACACTCGGCGTCCATCCGTCCTTCTCCCTCCGCGACAGCCAGATGCTCACATCGGGATTCCGCTCACGCGACCCGCCGAACCATGCCGCGACGAGCTCGCGCGACGGTGTCTCGACGATCGTCGAGGCGTGCACCTGCGGATAGGGGCCGCTCGCATAGATGAACTCCTGCAGTAGGATGGCAGGATCCTGAGCGCGCGCCGTGCCTGCGGTGAAGAGGCCGGCGAGGACGATGGCGGAGATGAACTTCATTTGAATGCCGGTGTGAGTGCGAGAGCTGGAATCATAAAGGAGAAGGTGCAGATCCCTCGACTGCGCTCGGGATGACACAGGACTGTCATCCCGAGCGAGCGCAGCGAGTCGAGGGATCTGCACTCGGCTGTCATCCCGAGCGAGCGCAGCGAGTCGAGGGATCTGCACTATGCTACGCCGCCGCACCGGCATCGTCCCCCCGCGGACGAATCATCAACACGATCACGACCGACAACAGCGCAACCCCGGCGAACACCCCGAAGATCAGATTCAGCGGAACCTCCCGATCCCGCAATGCGCCGAACGCCCAGTCCCCGAAGCCACCGAAGCTGATGCTCACCATGTTCATGATACCGTAGCCCGTCGCCCGCCATTCGGGCCGCGCGATCTGACTGAGGATCGGCATGTTGTTGCTGTCGAAGAAGCCCCAGCCGAGCCCGAAGACGATGAGCCCGGCGATGGCGATGCCGAGCGTGCCGGCGTTCCCGACACTGAACAGCGCCGGCAGAAAGAGCACCATCCCGATCGCGCTCGCGTAGATCCTGCCGCGCGGGGTGTGCCGCATCCAGCGATCCGCCAGCGTGCCGCCCACCACTGCGCCGACCAGCGACGCGATCTGCACGAACAGGATCGCGCTCACACCGGCCCTGCCCTGGCCGAGGCTGAACCGTTCGCGCAGGATCTCCGGCATCCAGTCGCGGACGATCCAGCCCGCGATCGCGGGCAGCGTGAAGTAGATCACGAGCAGGATGAAGTTGCGGTTCGTCAGCAGACCCCGCACGACGCCAGGATCCCTGTCATCCCGAGCGTAGCGAGGGATCTGCACCTCGCTTTCATCCCGAGCGGAGTCGAGGGATCCGTACCTAGGCGCCCGCACCGGATCGCGCAGGAGCGCGAGCAGCGGGATCGCGTAGACGACACCGATCATTCCACTCGTCGAGAACGCCCAGCGCCAGCCGAGCGTGGGCGCTTCGGCGACGTATCCGGCGAAGCCGCCGATGATCTGACCGAGGTACACGCCAACCTGATGCACACCCACGGCGCGGGAGCGCGTCGGCCCGAGGTGATACTCGGTGATCAGCGCGAGAGCGGCCGGGAAATAGAACGCCTCGCTGATCCCCATCATCGCGCGCGCCGTCAGCAGCTCGTTGAACGAGGTGGCCTGTCCCGTCCACCACGTCACCACCGACCATGCCAGCAGGCTCGCGCCGATTACCCAGCGCCGGCTGAACCGATCGGAGATGTAGCCCGCGACCGGCCCGAGCAGCGCGTACGTCCACTTGAACGAGCCAAGGATCAGCCCCCAGTCCGCCTTGTTCGCGATCGTCGGGATGTCGCCCACCATCGACGCCTTCATCGTGGCGAGCATCTGTCGGTCGAGGTAGTTGAGCAGCGCCACCGGAAGCAGGAGCGCGACCACCATCCAGGCGTACCGCGCCGACCGCTCGAGCGAGCTCACTGCGAGGTGCCTGTCATCCCGAGCGAAGTCGAGGGATCTGCACCCCCTGTCGTCCCGAGCGAAGTCGAGGGATCTGCACCCCCTGTCATCCCGAGCGAAGTCGAGGGATCTGCACCTGCACCACGGAACAAACCGAGCCGCTCGAACAGTGCGCCGAGCTCGGCGACGATCTTCTGATAGAGCGCGCGCGACTCCGGCGAGACGACGCTCTTCGGCGTGCCTGGATCGAAGCCGCGCGCCTCGAGCCCGGCCGCCACATTGAGGGGAAACGTCAACTGATCGATGATGCGGCCGATCTCCCGCATCGCCTCCGAGGGCGAGGTGACGTCGCCAGCCTCCCCTTGCCGGCAGATGCGATCGATCTCGACCATCAGCTCGGGCACGATGTTCACGAGCCCGCCGATCGCACCACCGGCTCCAAGCGCGAACACCTCGGGTAGGCGCAGGTCGGAACCCGACATCACGACGAACCCCTTCTCACGCCCGAGCGCGATCAGCTCTCGGTGATACTCGAACTCGGCGCCGCTCTGCTTGAACGCGACCATCGGCGCCCGCTCGGCGAACGCGGCGATCGTCGCGAGCTCGATCCGCTTCCCCACCAGCTCGGGGAAGTTGTAGAGCATCACCGGCAGCTTCACTCCCTCGGCCACGTGGAGGAAGTACGCGAGCATGTCGGCCTGGGACACCGGAAAGAACATCGGCGGCATCAGCGCGACCGCAGGCAGACCGAGCGTCTTCGCATGAAGGCCGAGCTCGATCGCGTCGCGCGGCCGCATGTCGCTGATGTTGGCGAACACCGGCAGCGGTGCGGCGAGCTCGGCGACGGTCGTGAGCACCGACTTCCGCTCATGCAGCGTGAAGAAGGGAAATTCGCCCGTGCTGCCCAGCGCCAGCAGGCCGCTGATGCCGGCGCGGCGCTCGAAGTCGATGTGGGCGGCGAGGCTCGCGCGAACGACGCGGCCCCGTGCATCAGTCGGGATCCATTGCGCCGAGTAGATGCCGCTCGGCGCGGCTGGTGCGGTCATGTCGGATGCAATCCTACTGCGGTCTCTTCCACAGATCGATCGGCTTGGCGATTCCCTTCGGGCGGAACGGCAGCTCGACCTTCCGGCCCAGCCCCGCCGACGCGTACGCCGCATACAGCACCTCCTGCACCACGCGTCCCGTCTCACCGTCGGAGATCGGCGTCTCCGTCCCGCGCACGCAGCGCGCGAAGTGCCGCATCTCCTGCGGGAACCCGTAGTTCCAGTGCTCCTCGTACACCGGATACGTCCAGCCCTTCGTGGTCGATGCCTTCTCCACCGCGTACCCGAAGCCGACCTCCGAGTACGTCGGGAGTGCGTTGCCCATCAGCAGGTCGGCGTACGTCTGGCCCTTGTCGCCGAACACCTCGATGCTGTCGTCCATCCCACCGGGGCGATTCCAGCTGTTCTCCACCACGCCGATCGCGCCGCCCTCGAACTCGATGACCGTCAGCGCCTCGTCGTCGCCCTGCGTGCGCGCGCCGTGGACCTGCGTCGAGAGCTGCGCATACACGCTTCGCACCGCCGGCTTGCCAAGAAACCACCAGCAGAACGCGATGCCGTGGCAGCCGAGGTCCATGAGTGCGCCCCCGCCCGACTGCTCGACGTCCCAGAACCAGTCGGCGTGCGGGCCGGAGTGCTTCTCCCCCTGCTTCACCAGGTGCACGCGACCAAAGGCGCCCTCGTCCGCCATCTGCTTCGCCTTCACGTACTTGGGCGCGAAGAACAGCTCCTCGGCGTAGAGCAGCAGCACGCCGGCCTTCGCGCACGCGTCGATCATCGCGTCCGCCTCCTCGAGCGTCACGCACAGCGGCTTCTCGCAGACGACGTGCTTCCCGGCGCGCGCCGCGTCGATCGTGATCGGCGCGTGCAGCCGGTTCGGCGCGGTGACCGACACCAGCTCGATCGCCGGGTCGCGCAGCATCTCGCGGTAGTCGGTGTGGAATCGCGGGATCCCGTGCCGGCGCGCGAACGCCTCCGCATTCCCCGGCGTCGGCGACGCGACGGCCACGACTTCCGCCTCGTCGGGCATCATCTTCACGGACGACGCGATGCAGTCGGCCTGAAAGCGCGAGCCGACGATTCCGATCTTCACCTTCGCCACGAGTGGTTCTCCGTGCTGAAGTGCGTTTGCAGTCTCGGCGCTGGGATCGGGAACGGCGGCTTTGGCTGCGTTGGTAGTCTCGGCGCTGAGTTCAAGAACGGAGGGCCTAATGGGATGAGGCGGATTGAGCGGATGCTAGGGCAACTGCAACAGCCAAGTGCAAAGAGCCACCGCCGAACCAGCTAACTATCCAACTCACCAACGAACTGCTTTTTGAGGGTGCGCGATGAGAGACTCGACGTGGCGGACCCCCAAAGCAGTTGCCGTTGCCGTTGATAGTTCTGCCTCGGGTTGGCGGTCGTCGTTGAATTAGCAGTTTGCAGTTGCAGTTGCTCCAGCATCCGCTCAATCCGCCTCATCCCATTAGTCCCCTCCGTTCTTGAACTCAGCGCCGAGACTACCAACGCACTTACCAAACTCGCATTCAGCTCCAAGCCGGCTGACCCGGCGCCAGCGGCATGCATCCCACCCACCTGCCCGGCTCGAGCGTCCAGCGCCGCGCCTTCGTCAGGCCGATCTCCGACGAGAAATACGCGCGTTCGGCGAGTTCGCGCACGAGCTCGAAGTAGTGCCCCTTCGCGCGAAGCGCCGTCGCGTCGAGATCGCGCAGCAGTTGCTCTCGCTGCGGCGTCGTGAGTGCGGCGAACGCTTGGCCGAACTTCGCGTCGCACGTCCGCCGGAGCTCCTTCAAGCCGTTCACGACACGCACCTGATCGTCCGGCTCGTAGCAATCGGTGAGCAGCAGGTTGATCTCCGCGCCGGCGCCGGCTGCGCGCGCGCCGGGTGACGCCGCCGTCGTCGGCAGCAGGGTGTCGGCGATCGCCTCCATCAGTGCCTGGTCGTCGGCCGAGAGCACTCGCCCCGCCAGCCGCTGCTCCGGTTCGCGCGCACAGGCCAGCACGAGCCCGTTCGACGTCAGTAACAGCCCGCCGACGACCAGCGTCGTCGCCCGCACCGCTTCGCGCCGGTTCATTGGGGGCGTCATGCGATCACCAGGTGCAGATCCCTCGACTCGCTACGCTCGCTCGGGATGACTACCACTGTCATCCCGAGCGAAGTCGAGGGATCCGCACTCGCTGTCATCCCAAGCGAAGTCGAGGGATCCGCACTTGGCCCGATCGCATCGGATCGTCTCATAGGTTGCGCTTCCGCAGCTCACTCACCGCGTGGTCGACGGCACGCGCCGTCAGCGCCATGTAGAGCAGCGACGGGCTCTGGTTGCCGGTGGACGTCATGCATGCGCCGTCGGTGACGAACACGTTTCTGCACGCGTGGAGCTGGTTCCACTCGTTGAGCAGCGACGTCTTCGGATCGCGGCCCATCCGCGCGCCGCCCATCTCGTGGATGTCGAGGCCCGGCGCCTGGTGATTGTCGCGCGTCTCCACGTCGTGGCACCCTGCCACCTCCAGCATCGCCTTCGCCTCCGTGCGCCAGTCGGCGATCATCTTGTCGTCGTTGTCGTCGTACGTCACCGACGTGACGAGGAGCGGGATCCCCCACTGGTCCTTCTCCGTCTCATGCAGACGCACGTGGTTCGACTTTTTGGGGATCGTCTCTCCCTGCATGTACATGTAGATCCCCCACGGCCCCGGCTGCGCGAGCGCGTCCTTGTACGCACCGCCGACGCGCTCCGTCGACTGGCCGCGCTCGCGGTACGCGCCCGTGAACGTCGTGAATCCGCCTACGTAGTCCATGTCCTGCGTCCCGAGGTTGCGGAAGTTCGCGAGAATGCATTCCGTCGGGTTGCGGCCGAAGAAGTACTGATCCTCGAATCCGGAGATCTTCCCGTTCGCCGACGTGCGATAGTTATGATGGCAGACGTGCGTGCCGAGCAGGCCGCTGTCGTTGCCGAGACCGTGCGGGAAGCGGCTCGACGTCGAGTTGAGGAGGATGAGGTTCGTGTTGAGCGCCGACGCGTTCACGAACACGATGCGCGCCGTGTACTCGGAGACGGCGTGGGTGTGTGCGTCGATCACCCGCACGCCGGAAACACGGCCAGCCCCCTCGTCATATAAGATCGACTGCACGACCGAGTCGGGCCGCAGCGTCAGCTTCCCCGTTCTCGCCGCCCACGGCAGCGTGGACGCGTTGGAGCTGAAGTAGCCGCCGTAGGGACATCCGCGCATGCAGAGGTTGCGCGCCTGACAGGTGCCGCGCCCCTGCTCGAGGTGGACCGGGTTCGGCTTGGAGAGATGCGCCCACCGCCCCTGCACCACGTAGCGGTTGCCATAGTGCTTGCGCACGGCGTCGCTCAGGTGCTTCTCGACACAGTTGAAGTCGAAGGGAGGCAGATACTCGCCGTCGGGCATCGCCTCGAGCCCGTCGCGGTTGCCGCAGACGCCGACGAATTTCTCGACGTGCGAGTACCACGGCGCTACGTCGTCGTAGCCGATCGGCCAGTTGATGCCGTAGCCCATCCGCTCCGGCGCGGTGAACTCGTGACTGCTCCACCGCTGACAGGCGCGCCCCCAGATGAGCGATTTTCCTCCGACCTGGTAGCCCCTGATCCAGTCGAACGGCGCTTCCTGGACGTACGGGTGGTCGCGGTCCTTGATGAAGAAGTGCGCCGTATCCTCGCCGTACCCCGCGGCCTTGCTGATCAGCGGGTTCTCCTTCAACTGCTGCCGCGACATCGCGCCCCGGTGCGGCAGCTCCCACGGCTTCGTGTTCATCGTGGGATAGTCCTTGACGTGCTGCACGCTGCGGCCGCGCTCGAGGACGAGCGTCGTGAGGCCCTTCTCGCACAGCTCCTTCGCGGCCCAACCGCCCGAGATCCCCGAGCCGATGACGATGGCGTCGAAGGAAGTCGTCATCGGCCGGGCGGGACCATCGTGGAGTACGCCGAGTCGCTCACGGCGCAAACGTACCGGGCGGCGATTCGGCCGGCCAGCACGGTTGGAGGACCTACCGCGGCGCCGAGCTCGCCTTGGCCGTGTCGACGGTCGCCTGCATTCCACGCGCGGGATCGCGGAACCAGTACCGGATGCGCACTCGGCCCGGTCGGCCGACGAGCTGCTCGTCCATCCACAGGCTGTCGCGGTCGACGCTGTACGCGGGATGCTCGTCGTCCTGCGTGCCGATGTCGCGCCAGCACGACGCGTATGGCGCCGCCCGCAGCGCGACCGCTTTACCGGCGGCCAGCTTCGCCCAGACGAGGTCTCCCTCGGTTCCCGCCCCGCAGTGGCCCGATCCGTCGTTGGCGCGCGAGCGGCCGCGCACGTCCGCGAGCAGGTACAGCGTGTCGGCGCGCGATGCGACGGCGAGCACCTTCGCGGCGTCGATGCGCCAGGTGCCGATCCGCGAGGACAGGTCGAGGCGATACGGAGCGCCCACGTGACGGATCGTGAGCCCGGTGCGCGCGACGCGATTGCGAAGCGTGCCCCACGGCTTGAGGCGCACCGCGGTCGCCGACAGTCGCAGGACGGTGCCGTCGCGCTGCGCGCTCGCCGGCGCGGCGACGCACGCCGCCAGCGCGATGACGATGAGTGGATTCGATCTCATGCCGGAAAGACGCGCGACGCGGGCAATCCGCCACCGGCATGCGTCGCGGTTCAGGCACTCTGAACTGCGGGACGGGCGCCCGGCCGCCACCGCAGCAGCGACACGATTGCCAGTCCAACGCTCGCACCCACGACGTTCAGGATGAAATCGTTGATGTCAGCGGTTCGCTGGCTCCCCAACGCCCTCGAGAAATACTGAAGGATCTCGATACCGAGCGACAGAGCGATCGCGATCTGCAGCCCGCGCCAGAAGCGCAGGCGCGGCCAGACCAGGAGGATCAGAACGCCTAGTGGGAAAAAGAGCAGCGCATTGCCTCGAGCGTTCCGCATGCAGAACCCTCGCGCGGGCGAACCCGCGGGCATGCTCGGAGAGGAACAGGTCAGCGACGCCAGCGAAGGGCGGAGATCGATTCCCGGCGACGCCTCGGCAACGGCGCGCGAAGTGCGGCTGGGAACGAGCGTGACGGCGGCGAGGCCGGAGAGATAGACGACGAAGATCAGGAGCAGGACTTCGCGGCCGATCGACGGGCGATGTCCGAGACCCCGACGACGGTACAGCCGAAAGACCAACCAGCAGGGGAGGACGATCGCAGAGAGGACGACAATCGGATAGAGAAGGCTGCGATACGGAAGGAACGGATAGATCAGATGGCGAAGCATGTCGGCGGGTCGCTGGTTGGAGCTGACTACGTATCACGCGGTCGGCGTGTGTCACGGGATATGGCATGGCGACGCGCCCCGGGCTGGTAAATTCCAACCTTTCAGCGCTTTGTAGTGTTAAGGACTCGAGTCGGCGCGCGCGAGATCGCTGCGCCTCGCACCCGAGAGCTTCCGTGATCCGAGTCCGCCGCCGCATCCTGCTCGTCGCCGCCGTGATCACCACAGGTGCGCCCATCCACGCGCGCGCTCAGGCCGCGGGGCGGTCGATCGCTCCACCGGTGGCCGCTCGCCTCGCCGTTCGCGCCGACCGCCTGGTCGACGTCCGTGCCGGCACGGTCGTGCGTGACGCCGTCGTCCTCATCGAAGGGAACCGGATCACCGCCGTCGGGCGCGGCCTGGCCGTTCCGGCGGGAGTGAGGGTCATCGACCTGGGTGCGCTGACCGTGCTGCCCGGCCTCGTCGATGCGCACACGCACCTGCTGCACGAGTACCACCGTGAAAACGGTGGCGACGAGGAGAACCGCATCCTCGAAGTAGTGAAGCTCGGCCCCTCGCGTCGCGCCTTGCTCGGCGCGCGTATCGCGCGTGAGATGCTCGAGGCGGGGTTCACGACGGTGCGGGACCTCGGCAACTCCGGCGTCGACGGCGCCGTGGCGCTGCGCGACGCCGTCGCATCCGGGTGGGTGACCGGGCCGCGCATCATCGCCGCAGGTCGCGCACTCGCACCCGTGGGCGGGCAGTTCGAGCGCATGACCCGCGAGGCACAGGCGCTCGTCGTCGAGCAGGAGTACGTGCAGGTCAGTGGCGCCGACGAGGCTCGCCGCGCCGTCAGGCAGTCGATCTATGAAGGCGCGGACTGGATCAAGGTGATCGTCAACGTCGGTCCGCGCGTTCTCTCCCTCGAGGAGCTGCGCGCCATCGTCGACGAGGCACGCCGCGCGGGCCGGTCGGTGGCCGCGCATGCGACGCAGGGCGACGGACCGGCGCTGCTGGCCGCCGAGGCGGACGTGGCCTCGATCGAGCATGCCTACACCGTCTCGGACACCGTGCTGCGTCTCATGGCGGCCAAGGGGATCGTCCTCGTGCCGACCGACGCGCCGGGCGTCGCGCGCTACCAGGCGCGGATCCAGCGCGCGCTGCGCGCCGGCGTGCGCATCGCGATCGGCTCCGACCTGTACTACGCCGACTCGGCGCGCACACGCGGGATGGCGAGTGCCGGCATGTACGCTGCGTACGTGACTGCCGGCATGCGTCCGGCCGACTTGCTCCG
>DATEOG010000289.1:0-6159 GCA_035274345.1 Gemmatimonadaceae bacterium | reverse complement strand
ACCGGTGGTCACCACGCACTTGCTGCCGCCGGCAGATTCGCTCGTCGACGATATCGCTCGCTTCGTCGCGCTGGTGGAGCAGGGCGATGGCGGTGCGTCGCTCGCACGTTCACTCGCCGTGCGGCTGATCGATTCGGCGCTGACGGACGTGGGAGACGTGACGCGCCTCATCGTCGTGCCGGACGGTCCGCTGCACCACGTCCCATGGGATGCGCTGCGCACCGCCGACGGCCGGTATCTCGTCGAGCGGTACGCCGTCACGCTCGCGCCGTCGGCGGGAGTGCTGCGCGCCATCCGCGCGCGGGCCCCGAATCCCGCGCCGCTGCGACTGCTCGCCTACGGCGATCCTGCATTCGCTAATTCCGGGTCTTCGGCGACGCGCGGCACGTCGGCCGGCGACGCGGAGCTCTATCGCTCCGCCTTCGACTCGACGGGCGGGCTGCCGCGCCTCGAGGCATCGGGGCGCGAGGCATCGCTCGTCGCGCGCTACGCCGACGAGTCCGAGGTGCGCACGCGCGAGCGCGCGAGCGCGTCATACCTGAAGCACGCGCCGCTCGATCGCTTTCGCGTACTGCATCTCGCGACGCACGCGCTCGTCGACGAACGCGCCGTGACGCGCACCGCGCTTGCCGTCGCGCCGGGCGAAGGAGAGGCCGGATTTCTCGGACCGGCCGACCTCGCCGCGCTCGAGCTGAACGCGGACCTCGTGGTGCTGTCCGCGTGTCGCTCCGCGGGGGGCGTCGTCGTGGACGGCGAGGGAGTGCAGGGCCTCATCGCGCCCCTGCTCGAGGCGGGAGCGCGCACCGTCGTCGCGACGCAATGGCGCATCGGCGATCGAAGCACGGTGGACTTCGTCGACCAGTTCTATCGCGAGATGGCCGGCGGACGCACGATCGGCGATGCCCTGCAGGCGGCGAAGATCGCCGCGCTTCGCCGCGGCGCCCCGGCGCGCGAGTGGGCCGCCTTCACCGTCGTCGGCGATCCGATGCTGAACGTCCCGTTCCACACGCCACGTCAACGTGCGCCGTGGCTGGCCATCGGTGGCGCCGCACTCCTGGCGCTACTGACGGGCTACGGGTTCCTGACGCGGAGACGGAAGAGCGCCGAGGCGCGCTGAGCGCCATCGGACGCGGGCGTGCGTACCCACCACCGGTAGTCGCGGCCGGCCGCGAGTCGGCCGAGGTTGCGCACGACGTGCGTGGTGTCGCTCGTCGTGTCGGCGATCGCTGCGCGACCGTCGGCGTCGAGCACTTCGACGACGTAGCGGCCGGCGCCTGACGCCGGCTGCCAGGCGAGCACGAGCGAGTCGCCCGCTCCCAGATCGACATCCCGAGGCGTGTGCACGGTGATCGCGACGTCCGCACCACGCGTGGGATCATCGAGCGCGCGCTGATCGCCACGATCGCGACCGACGACGAGGCCCACTGCGAGCACGGCCGACGCGGCGAGCGCCAACGGAACGGCGCGCCGCCACGAGACGACCGTGTCGCGCCGAGTCGTCACACTCGCACCCGACGCGCCTCCCGCCTTCTCGATTGCGCGAAGCAGCTCGAGCTCGCGCATGCAATCGCCGCAGCTCATCGCGTGATCGAGCGTGCGCAGGCGCTCCTCCTCGCTGCCGTCGCGGCGGGCGAGCGCGAGCAGCGCGTCGGCGTCGGGGCATTCCGCGCGCGTCGCCGTGGTGCGGGTCGCCACGGCGTTCTGGTAGAGCTCTCGCAATCGTTGGTCGTTCATCGCTGCGCCTCCCACCCGATACCCATCGACGTAAGCTCCCGCCGAAGGTCGTCGAGACCGCGGTACATCAGGTTGCGCGTCTTCGCCTCCGACCATCCCATCAGCTCGGCGATGTCTTCGCGCGAGTAGCCCGCGAGGTACATGCGCACGGCGGGACGCCGCGTGGCGGGGATCGACTCCACCGCCCGTGCGACCTGCTCCGCTAGCTCGGATCCCTCCAGCTCGGCCTGTGCCGTCGGCGCCGTCTCCAACACGGGTGCGTCTCCCTCCAGCGAAACGGTGTTCCGTACGCGCTCGGACCGCTGGCGCCGGATCACGTCGATCGCGGCCGACACGGCGGTCTTGTACACGTAGGACGTAGGGGACTGCAGAAACTGCTCACTCGGGGTGTCGGAGCGGCCGCTCGCCTTCCAGATGCGGATGCGAACTTCCTGCATCACCTCGTCGACGTCGGCATCCGACAGACGGTGACGCCACGCGACGCGCCGCACCATCTCGGTGAAGCTCGTGAGTGCGACGTCGAGTGCCGAGCCCTGTGGATCCGGTGGAATCGAAGGTGATCGCATGTTTGTGGGGCCGTCCCCGCTCAAGCTACGATCCCACCATAGTGCGGCAAGGAGTGCGTCATCCCGAGCGAGCGAAGCGAGTCGAGGGATCTGCACTTCGGCGCGTCCAGGTGCAGATCCCTCGACTGCGCTCGGGATGACGCGCCCTGCTACGCGGCCGCTTTCTTCCGCGCCGGCTCGTCGGCCCGCGCGGGAACGCGCCACGACGTCCGCCAACCCTCGTTCCTCGCCATCAGCGCGCGCAGCAGCGCGAGGGTGAGGAAGGCCACCGTGCCGAGCACGACGAACCCCGCGCCGAACGAGCCCGTGCGCTGCTTGAACTGACCGAGCATCGTCGGCAGCACGAACCCGCCAAGCCCGCCGATCGCGCCGACGACCCCCGTGGCGACCCCGATCTGGCGCCGGAAGCACTGCGGCACGAGCTGGAACACCGCGCCGTTGCCCAATCCGAGACACACCATCGCCGCGACGAGGATGACGATCATCGGGGTGAGCGCCGGCAGCCGCGAAGCCGCCAAATACATCACGGCGATGCCGCCGAGGAGCACCGAGAGCATGCGCACACCGCCGAGCTTGTCCGCGACCCAGCCGCCCACTGGTCGCAGCCCGCTTCCGGCGAGCGCCGCCAGCGCGGTGAGGTAGCCCGCCGTCACGGCCGGCAGATGATACTGATCGCGCAGCAGCAGCGGCATGAAGCTGCTCAGCCCCACGTACCCGCCGAACGTCACGCTGTAGAACAGGCAAAACCACCACAGCTCGCGCTCGCGCAACGCCGTCAGATAGCCGCGCAACGACTGCTGTGCCACGCGCGTCGGGCTGTCCTTCGCCAGGATCCAGAACACGACGAGCACGACGACGAGCGGGATCATCGTGAGCGCGAGCACGTTCTGCCAACCAACGACGGCGGCAACGCGTGGCGCCACGAGGTTCGCCACCACCGTGCCGCTGTTGCCGGCTGCGGCGATCCCCATCACCAGACCCTGACGCTCCGGCGGATACCACCGGCTGGCGAGCGGCAGCACGACGGCGAACGACGCCCCCGCCACGCCGAGCATCAGCCCCACGGCCACGAGCACGTCGAGCGAGGTGCCGGAGCGCCACCCGACGATGAGCGGTATGAACAGCGCGAGCAGCATCCCGAGCCCGACGCGGCGGCCACCGAATCGATCGCTCAACAGGCCGAGCGGGATTCGTAGCAGCGATCCGCTGAGGATCGGGATCGCGACCATGAGCCCCTTCTGGGCGGCGCTCAGGCCGAGCGTCTCGCTGATCGACACTCCCAGCGCGCCGAGCAGCACCCAGATCATGAAGCTCAGGTCGAAGTGCAGGAACGCGGCGAAGACGGTCGGCTTGTGGCCGTAGCTGACGGCTGCCTCGGCGGTGCTCTCTCTGGACGTGGGAGTCACGATGTGGAGTCGGCGGTGGGGTGACCGCGTCGCGCCGCGAGCTGGTCGCCGACGGCGGCGACCAGTGGACGCATCTTCGGCGGGGACGCGACGGTGTGCGGCGGCACGCCATGCTCCTCGAGCGCGAGCGAGCAGGTCGGTCCGATGGACGCGACGATTGTGCGGTGGCGCAGCGCGTAGCGGAGCGCTGCGGTGCGGCCGATCCGCGCGGCGACCTGGAAGACGTGGCGGACCTGCACCTGGTTGGTGAATGCGACCGCGTCGAGCCGACCGTCGATCAGCTCGTCGATCAGGACCTCTATCGGCTCGACGTGGTCGGGAAGTCGCCACTCGTACGAGTGGAGCTCTCTCACCCACGCTCCGCGCGCACGCAGCGTTTGGACCAGCGGCGGATTGCCGCCGCCATCGTGCAGAAGGGCGACCTCCTGGCCGGCCACGAGCGTGTCGGGGAGGACCTCGAGCAGCTCGGCCGTCGTGTACGGCGAACGTGCGTTGACGTGGACGGGAATGCCGTGCTTCCGCAGCACCGCACCCGGCTTCGGTCCGCGGCACACGGTCGTGACACTGCGCAGCGCGTCGACGAGCGTGTCGTAGACGCCGATGCCGCGCGCCTGATCGAGCAGCGAGGTCGCGCCGGCGCCGGTGAGGAAGACGAAGATCGACAGTCGCTGCGGCCCCAGGTCGTCGCAGAGCCTGGGAAGCAGCGGCGTGACGTCCACAGGTGCCTCGCTTACGGCGGGTGCGCAGACGGGCTCGCCACCCTCGCGGCGCACCAGCTCCGCGAGCTCGCTCGAGAGACGTGCCTCGAGCAGCCCGATGCGTGCGCCGCCGAGCAGACTCACACGCCTCCACTCCAGGCGCGCGCCGGCGAAAGCCAGAGCAGCACGCGACGCTCCCCGGTAATCTCCGCGCGGAACGTCGTCAGAGTCTGACAGGCGTTGCCGAGCGGCGTACCAGAGGCGAGATCGAACTTGTACGAGTGCAGCGGACAGATGACCTTGCCGTCGCCGACGATGCCGTCGGCGAGCAGTCCCGCCTTGTGCGGGCAGCGCGCCTGCGTCGCGTACACGGCATCGGTGCCGCGCGCGCGGAACACGGCGATCTCGCGGCCGGCGACGAGAAAGGTCTGCCCTTCGCCCGGCGGTATGCGCTCGACCGATCCGAGATCGAACGCCACCGTGTCGTCGAGCGGGGTCGGGGCGGCGGTCATGATCCCGAACCCGCGCCGACGGGTTCCAGCGCGTCCGCGAACTGTGACGGGTGCACCGGTGCGATCGCCTCCTGCCACGGATCGAAGTAGGCGCCGACCGCGGCGTCCATCTCCGCATCCAGCCGCGCGCAGATTCCCTCGGAGTCGTCCACGAGGATGCTGCGCAGCGTCTCGATCCCGATGCGCGGCACGAAGTCGTAGGTGCGCTCGAGGTACTTCGCGTGCTCACGGTAGTACTGCATGAAGCGGCCCATGTGCTTCAGCACCGCGTCGTGCGAGTCGACCACGACGAGGATGTCGCCCTTGCGGACGTGCGCACCGGCGGCGCCTCCGACGTACACCTCCCACTTGCCCCCCTCGATCGCCACGGCGCCGACGTCCTTCGTCGTCGCCTCCGAGCAGTTCCGCGGACAGCCTGCCGTTGCCAGCTTGAGCTTGGCCGGTGTCTCCAGCCCCTGGTACCGCCGCTCGATCTGCACGCCGAGCGTCGTGCTGTCGCCGACGCCGTAGCGGCAGAACTCCGAGCCGAGGCAGGTCTTGCAGGTGCGGAACGACTTCGTGTACGCGTGGCCGGACGGCATCCCCAGCTCGCGCCACATCTCGGGAAGCTGCTCCTTCTTGACGCCCACCAGATCGATGCGCTGGCCGCCCGTGATCTTCACCATCGGCACGCCGTACTTCTGCGCGACGTCGGCGATGCGGCGCAGCTCGGCCGCCGTCGTGACACCGCCGAAGATGCGCGGGATGACGCTGAACGTCCCGTCCTTCTGCACGTTCGCGTGCACGCGGTCGTTGATGAAGCGCGCATCGCGCTCGTCGTCGTATTCCTTTCCCCAGATCGTACGCAGCAGCGACGCGAGTCCCGCCTTGCTGCCCGCCTCCTCGTGTCCGCCGGCGAGCGTGGCGAACACCGACGACACGCTGCGGAGCCCACGCTCGCGCACGGCCGCGACGAGGTCCGCCTTGCTGAGCGGCACGCCCGGCACGTAGTAGTGCACCGACGGGTCGGCCTGCATCCGGTCGCCCGCCGCGAGCTCGAGCACCTGCTGGACCTGCGACTTGCACGCGCCGCAGCCGGTGCCGGCGCGCGTCGCGTCGCACAGAGACTTCAGCGTGCAGTGCCCCGCCTCCACCGCGGCGACGAGCGCGCCCTTGGACACGCCGTTGCAATTGCAGATCTGCGCGCTGCCCGGCATGTCGTCGATGCTCGTCGCGCTCTCTCCCGCGGCGAGCTGGAAGAGCA
>DATEOG010000288.1:0-2996 GCA_035274345.1 Gemmatimonadaceae bacterium | reverse complement strand
CGCGTTGTCCTCGGCGACCAGCACGTGCGGCAGCGGGGTCACGCGCGTCAGGGGGCGATGACGTACGGGATCGTGAAGTAGAACCGGCTCCCCTGTCCGAGCTCGCTCTCGAGCCAGATGCGGCCGCCGTGCAGCTCGACGAGCTTGCGCGCGATCGTGAGGCCGAGCCCCGTGCCGTGGTGGCGCCGCGACGCCGACGAGTCCACCTGCGCGAACTCGCGGAACACGAGGTCGTGGTGCTCGGTCGCGATGCCGATCCCCGTGTCGCCCACCTCGACGAGCAGGTCGGAGCCGCTGCCCTCGCCCGCGCATACCTTCGCCGCCACCCACACGCGGCCGTGCTCGGGCGTGAAGTGGATGGCGTTGCCGAGCAGGTTGCCCACGATGTGCGACACCTTCTCGCGGTCGGCGTGCAGCGGCGCGAGCTCCGGCGACACGTCGGTCGCGAGCGTGAGCCCCTTCTTGTTCACCAGCGCGTCGTTGAGCGCGCCGAGCTGCGCCATCACGTCGGCGAACTCGAAGGTGCTGCGCGTGATCGTCAGCTGGTCTGCCGCACCGCGCGCGTAGGTGAGGATCTCGCCCACCTGCTCGAGCAGCTGACGTCCTCCGTTGATGATGCCCGTCACGCTCTCGAGCTGTCGCTCGCTCAGCGCGCCGAGGATTCCGTCGCGGAGGATCTCCGCGTGCGTGATGACGGCGGTGAGCGGCGTGCGCAGATCGTGCGAGATGTTCGCGAGGAACTGCGTCTTGAGCGCATCACGCGCCTCGAGCTCGCCGATGTGCTGAAGAGCCTGCTTTAGCTGCGCCTCGAGTGCATTCACGCGACTATCCGGACCCGTCGCCTGCGTGAGTGGCTGAGGCGCGGACGCGTCCACGCGATTCATGGTCCGGAAGTTTACGTCAGCGCACCGCCACTTCCAGTGCTGGCGGTCACAGCCGGCGTGTCGAGCGGGACGTCCTCCTCCTCGATCGACTCCTCCAACTGCTGGCGCTGCAGCAGCGCGGAGTAACGGCCACCCGCCGAGATGAGCGTGGCATGCGTGCCTCGCTCGACGACGTGACCTTCGTGCAGCACGATGACCTGGTTCGCGTCGCGCACGGCGCTCACGCGATGCGACGCGATCACTGCGGTGCGTCCCGCCAGTGCGCCGCGCAGACCGCGCAGGATCTCAGCCTCCGTGTGCGTGTCCACGGCCGACAGCGCGTCGTCGAGCAACACCAGGCGCGGACGACGCGCGAGCGCACGCGCCAGCGCGAGACGCTGCTTCTGTCCTCCAGACAGATTGATCCCCCGCTCGCCGAGCACGGTGCCGTATCCATGCGCGAACTCGAGCACGGTCTCGTCGAGCTGCGCCATCTGGGCGGCCCAGCGATGTGGCGCAGCGTCGCGGTCGCCGGTATCGCGCGAGCCTTCGCGCGCGCGCTCGTCGGTACCGTCGTGCTCGACGAGCGGATGCGTCTCGTCGCCGTAGGCGAGGTTCGCCGCGATCGTGTCGCTGAAGAGGAAGCTCTCCTGCGGCACATAGCCGATCTCGGCGCGCAGCGCCTCGAGCGACAGCGTGCGAACGGGAACGCCATCGAGGAGGATCTCCCCTTCCTGGGGATCGGCAAGCCGCGGGATCAGGTCGATCAACGCGCTCTTGCCGCTGCCCGTCGCTCCGACGACGGCGAGCGTCTCCCCCGCGGACACCGTGAACGACACGTGGCGCAGCACCCAGCGCGGCTCCTGTCCCTGCGGTGCGGGGAAGTGGAATCCGACGTCGCGGAACTCGAGCGTGCGACCGCCGCTCGCGGCGGGAAGCGCCACCGGCATCGCTGGAGAGCGGATCTCCGGCTCGGCGTCGAACACGTCGAGCAGTCGCGCCATCGACGCCGCGCCGCGCTGAAACAGGTTCACCACCCAGCCGAGCGCGATGAGCGGCCACGTGAGCATCGCGAGGTACAGGCCGAACGCCACGAACGCTCCGACCGTGATCGTGCCGCGCACCGCGAGGCTGCCGCCGAGTCCGAGCACCATCACGCCGCTCAATCCCGCGAGCAGTCCGAACGTCGGATGCATGATGCCGTACAGTCGCGCGAGCGCCATGTTCTTCTCGAGATATCGCGCGTTCAGCGAGGAGAAGCGGGCGATCTCGGCGCGCTCCTGACGATACGCGCGCACGACCCGCACTCCGGCGAAGTTCTCCTGCGCGAGCGTGGTGAGCGCGCTGAACTCCTCCTGAACCGCCTCGAACCGGCGGTGGATCGCCATGCCGAGCTTGATCGTGAAGATCGGCAGCAGCACCATCGGCAGCAGCGCGAGCAGCGTGAGCCGCACGTCGATGCGCAGCATGAAGACGAGCGCGAACGCGGCGCCGAAGATCGTGTTCGTGAGATACATGATCGCCGGACCGGCGGCCATGCGAACGGCGCTCAGGTCGTTGGTGAGCCTCGCCATCAGATCGCCCGTCCGCATCCGGCCGAAGTAGGCACCATCGAGCCGGGTCAGGTGTACGAAGAGCGCCTGCCGGAGATCGTACTCGATGTAGCGGCTGAGGCCGTTGAGCATCTCGCGCATCCAGTAACGGAGCGCGCCGCTGAAGAGGGCGACGCCGACGAGGGCGGCCGAGACGGACCAGACCTCGCGAAGTGGCGCACCGGCTCGAAGATCGTCAATGCCTATGCGGAGAAGCCACGGCACCACCGCGCCAAGTGCGGACGACACAACGACCAGACTCAGCCCGCCGAACAGGAGCCTGGGATAGGGTCGGTAGTAGGGAAGGAGGCGTCGCAGTGCGGACGCGGCCGGCAGGTGGCTTGCCACGCGAGCGTTGTCTATCTAATCGTTAAGTCGTTGAGCTATCGCAGCTTCGTCAGTCATCCGATCGAGGCCGCATCCCCCCAGGGAGGTCCAGCATGACCAAGTATATCCGCCGTCTTGGTGCCCCGTTCGTGATGGGTGCCGCGCTGGCGTTCAGTGCCTGCAAGGTCTCCGACAGCAAGAGCGACACCTCGCT
>DATEOG010000287.1:0-3226 GCA_035274345.1 Gemmatimonadaceae bacterium | reverse complement strand
CACCGGTGCTCCACGCTCGACGATCATCCCCTCGCGCACGAACACGCGGTCGATCAAGCCGGGCAGCATCGCGCGCACGTCGGCGCGCACGAGCGGGCGGAACTCCGGATCGACGCCGGCCACCCGCATCGGCCAGCGGATCAGCGTGAGCGCGGCGAGGGTCACGACCGCGGCACCGATGTAGATGCGGCGGCGCTGCTCGGGGAGATCGAACCAGGCCGCCTTCTTGGCACTGATCGCACCGATGGCGCTCGCGAGCGGCACCTGGCGGTAGAGCCGCGCGTTGCGCACGGCGACGGTGCTCTGGTTCGCGAGGATCGCCGCGAGGTCGCGCTCGCGCGAGGTGGCGAAGTCGGGGCGTGAGGCCTCGAAGAGCAGGATCCCGACGATCCCCTCCTCGTCCTTGAGGGGAAGATAGAGGCCGCTCATCGCGCCATCGCGCTCGAGATCGTCGCCGAAGATCTGGACGAACATGCGCTCGGCGTCGGAGCCCGGATCGGTGCGCTCGGACAGGAAGAACGACTCGCCGAGGCCGGCGGCCCATGCCGCGCGCACGGCGAGGTCCTGCAGCGCCGTATCCTTTCGGTCGACGCCGTCAGCGCCGGCGACCGCGCGGATGTCGCAGACGCCGTGCTCGTAGAGCGCGATGGCCCCACGGTCGAACTTCAGCGCCTTGCTCGCGAGGTTCACCACCGTCCGCAGCACGCGGTCGAGATCGAGCGTGGAGGTGATCTCGCGGCTCATCTCCGTGATGAGCGCCAGCTCGCGCGAGGTCTCGGCGACGGTACGCTCGCTCGCGGCGAGTCGGTTGGCGCTCGCCATCGCGACGCCGGCCACCGCGGCGAGGCGTCTCAGGGTCTCGCGCTCGACCGGCCCGAAGCCGCCGTGCGTGGCGAGGGAGCGTGTGACGCGCACCACGGCCACCGTACGCTCGGCGACGACGATCGACGCCGCGGCGACGCCCGTATCCACCTCGTGCGGGAGGGCCTGCTCGATCTCGTCGGCCGGAATCGAGAGAGCGCTCAAGGCCTCGCGGCGGTCCCCCGTGGCGCCGCGGCAGTGCAGCTTGCCGCCGCTCGGCACCCAGATCGACGCGCCGTCCACGGGGAGGACTCGGGCGGACAGGGAGAGCGCCTTGCCCGCGATCGCCCCTGCATCGTCGGTTGTGAGCAGATCGAGCGTCGCGTCATGCAACGCGTCGGTCAGGGCGGCGACCGGGGAGGTGCCGTACGGCGGCGTCGCCGCGAGTGTGTTGGAATCCACGCGTTCCTTCTGGGTTCCGTGCGCGGTGAGCGGCTAACGTGATCCGAGCCGCTTCGGATCGCAAGGTCGTCACACTGAACGATCGCGCTCCGCCAAACGGTCGCGCCGCGCAGACCGGGGAGGTCGCGCGGCGCGATCGGGGAGGGGTCCTGCCTGAGCAATCAGGTAACGCGTACGGGCGCGATACGGGCTTCCAGCTCCTGGACCGTCAGCTCGATGGCGTCGACGGTCTTTTCCGTCGCGGCCTTCACCTGCTCCTTCTGCTCGTTCGTGAGGTCGATGCGGACGATATCGGTCTCTTTGCTGTCAGACATTTGGTTGGTCTCGAGAAGGGGGAGGCTACGTGGCCAGCGAACGACTTCGAGGGTGAATCTCCCGGGCGATCGTGAATGCATCGTGAAAGTGCGACCCTCCGACGTGAAAACGCATTCACGATGCCCGAGCGACTACCGGATGTTTACTCGATGTCGACGGGAGCGACCGGGGCGATGCGGGCTTCGAGCTCCTGCACGGTCAGCTCGATGGCGGCGGCGTTCTTCTCGGTCGCGGCCTTCACCTGCTCCTGCTGCTCGCTCGTCAGGTCGATGCGGACGATGTCTTTCTCGCTGTTTGACATGGTTTTATCTCGGTGAGGGGGGTCGGCCGTCGTTTCGCGGGGAAGAATGCCGGCGCACCGTGAATGGATCGTGAAAGCACTATCCGCGATCGTGAGTCGACAGTAAGTTCGCCGCTCCCCGTGGACCGAGACGACGTCGTCGATGGTTCTTCGACTCTGTGGTGACGTGGCGTTGTGCACACCCGACGGCACCCCCGTCGCGCCGCCGCTCGGAGCGAAGACACTCGGGCTGCTCGCGTACCTCGCGCTCGAACCCGGCCCGCATCGGCGCGAGGAGTTGACCGCGCTGCTCTGGGGCGACTCACCGGAAGAGAAGGCGAGAGCATCGCTCCGCCAGGCGCTCACCCACCTGCGCGATGCGCTGGGTGACGGCATTCGCATCGACCGGGCGACCGTGGAGCTCGCGGCTCCATTCGGATGCGACGCGATGGAGTTTCTGCGGATCGCGTCCACCGATGGCGCCGCCGCGCTGGCGATCGACGTGCCGCGGTTCCTCACGGGTCTGACGATCCGCAACTGTCAGGCATTCGAGGAGTGGGCCGACGAGAAGCGCGCGGAGCTGGTGACGCGATATGCCGGCCTGCTGGCGTCAGCAGGACGCGAAGCGATGGCGCGTCAGGCGTGGCCCGAGGCCAGGCAGCTCGCCGAGCGCTGGCACCGGCTGGACGCCCTGGCCGACGAGCCGATCGCCCTGCTGGTCGAGGCACAGTACCTCGGAGGGGATCGTTCGGGAGCGCTCGCGACGTACGCGCGCCACGTGGCTCGACTCTCGACCGACGTCGGCCGAGCGCCGGGCCGACCGCTTGCTGCGCTGGCAACGCGTATCGAACAGACTTCCGCCCCGCGATCGGCCAGGCGGGCCAACGAGAAGTGGTACGAGCATGCTCCCTCGTTCGACGCGAGCCTGGTCGGACGCGGGCGCGATTGGGAGTCGCTGAAGAAGGCGTGGGAGGGACTCGGGTCAGACGGCAGCCGCGTGGCGCTGATCGAGGGAGAGCCGGGCGTCGGGAAGACACGCCTCGCCGACGACTTTCTGCGCTGGGTGACGTCCCGCGGCGGTCTCGTGCTGCGTGGACGCGGCTACGGCGCCCGAGGCGGTGCGCCGTTCGGCGCGATCATCGAAGCGCTGCGCGGCACGCTCGACGCGCCCGGTCTGGCGGGGGTGGATGCGGAGTGGCTCGCCGAGGTCGCGCGGGTGCTCCCCGAGCTGCGGCGACGGTTCTCCGCGCTGCCGGACGTGAGCGCGAGCGCGCCGGCGGACGGTTGGCGGTTGTTCGAGGGCGTGGCGCAGGTGCTGATGGCGCTGGCCGAGGATCGCGCGCTTGCCGTGATGATCGACGATCTCCA
>DATEOG010000286.1:0-13499 GCA_035274345.1 Gemmatimonadaceae bacterium | reverse complement strand
TGACCGAGCTCAAGATCGACGGCACGGCTGTGAGCCTGACGTACGAGAAAGGGGTGCTGGTGAAGGGAGCGACGCGCGGCAACGGCGCCGTCGGCGAAGACGTCACCGCGAACCTGCGCACGCTGCGCGACGTGCCGCTCCGCCTCCGCGGCGACGACCTTCCGCGGTTGATGGAGATTCGCGGCGAGGTCTACATGCCGTTCACCCTCTTCGAGAAGATGAACGAGGAGCGTGTCGCCGCGGGCGAGCCGGTGTTCGCCAATCCGCGCAACTCCGCCGCGGGCGCGCTGCGTCAGCTCGATCCGTCGATCTCGGCGAAGCGTCCGCTCCGATTCTTCGGCTACACGGTGGCGACCCCGCCCGGGGTCGCCCTTCCATTTGCAACGCAGTGGGAGCTGCTCGAGACGCTCGCCAAATGGGGCATCCCCGTGGCGCCGGCGCGCAAGTGCTGCAAGTCGCTTCCCGAGGTGAACGAGTGGGCGCGCGACGTCGAGGCGCGGCTGCGCGCGGAGCTCGACTTCGCGATCGATGGAGGTGTAGTCAAGGTCGACTCGTTGAGGCTGCAGGACGAGCTGGGCGTCGTGGGCGGACGCGAGCCGCGCTGGGCGATCGCGCGCAAGTTCGCCCCCGACATCGCCGAGACCCGGCTCCTCGACATCCAGGTGAACGTGGGCCGCACCGGTTCGCTCAATCCGTTCGCCGTGCTCGAGGCGGTGGAGATCGGCGGAACAACGGTGCGCCTGGCCACACTCCACAACTTCGATCTCATCCGCGCGAAGGATCTGCGTGTGGGAGACGTCGTGCAGGTGAAGCGCGCCGGCGACGTCATTCCGCAGGTGATCGGGCCGATCCCGGACAAGCGCGACGCCAAGAATCCGCTGAAGAAGATCCGCGTCCCCACCCACTGCCCGTCGTGCAAGACGCGCGTCGAGCGGGACGAGGAAGAGGTCGCGATCTACTGCCCGAACGTCGCCTGCCCCGCCCGGCAGCTCGAGGCGATCGTGCACTTCGCGTCGCGCCATGCGATGGACATCCGCGGCCTCTCCTACGCGCGCATCGAGCAGCTCATCGCCGCGTCGCTCGTGCACGACGTCGCCGATCTGTATGCGCTCACGGTCGAGCAGCTCACCTCACTCGAGCGCTTCGCGGACGTTTCGGCGCAGAACCTCGTGGACGCGATCATCGCATCGAAGTCGCAGCCGCTGTCGCGACTGCTGTTCGGGCTCGGCATCCGCCACGTAGGCCAGACCGCCGCGCAGCTGCTCGCGCGCCACTTCGGCTCGATGGACGCGCTTCGTCGCGCGTCGGCCGACGACATCCTCGCCCTGCGCGGGATCGGCGAGACGATCGCGGTGGCCGTCGTCGCGTACTTCGAGGGCCGATCGGCGAAGGCGCTCGTCGACAAGCTCGCCAGGGCGGGGCTCACGCTCACCGAGCCCGTGGCCGTTGCGGCCGGCGGCGCGTTCAAGGGGATGACGTTCGTCGTCACCGGTACGCTGCCGACGCTCTCGCGCGGACAGGCGACCGAGCTGATCGAGTCGCAGGGGGGCCGGGTCACGAGTGGGGTGTCGAAGGCCACGGACTTCCTCGTCGTGGGGGCCGACGCCGGCAGCAAGTTGGACAAGGCCCGCGCCCTCGGGGTGAAGACGATCGACGAAGACGAGTTGCGCGCCATGGCTGGATCGCCGGCGTGACCGCCCCTGGCGCCGGACCGTCCAGCGATGAACACTACGCCCATGACCGACATGACTCTCGACCTGGCCGGTAACGGAATGCTCGCCGTCACGCGCGACGCGTTGGCCGCGCTGCGAAACGCACTGATGCGCGACGCTGGACACTCGTCGGCAGGCTGGTTCCAGGAGGCCGGCTACGCGGGAGGCGCCGCGCTGTTCGAGGCGTTCCGCGGCTGGCTCGACGCCCGCGATTCCGGCGCGCCGGAATCGCTCGCGCTCGAGGAGTTCCAGCAGCTCGCCGGAGAGTTCTTCCGCGAGACCGGCTGGGGCACGCTCACCGTCGGCACGCTGCACGACGCGGTGGCGACGCTCGACTCGCCCGACTGGGGCGAGTCCTCACCCGACGCGGGGATGGAATACCCCTGCTGCAACCTGTCCGCCGGGATGCTCGCCGACTTCTTCGGCCGCGTGGCCGACGCGCCGCTCGCCGTGATGGAAGTGGAGTGCCGCTCGACCGGCGCGGAGCGCTGCCGCTTCCTGCTCGGCAGCGCGGAGGTGATGCAGGCGGTGTACGAAGGGATGAGCCAGGGACAACGGTACGACGAGGCGGTGGCCGCCGCGGCCTAGCTCAGCGCGCGTCGGCCGTCCGAGCCGGCATTTCCGGCGCCGGCACATCGGCCGTCGACCAGGCGCGCCGGAAGCGGGTCTCCACCCGCTCCGCCTCCGCGAGCTTGCCCCGCGCTCGCAGGCTGGACGCCAATCCGGCGAGCGACCAGCCGTTCTCCGGGTGGCGCACGAGATCCTCTCGGAACACCCGCTCGGCCTCCGCGGGTCGTCCCGCACGGAGGAGCACGTTGCCGAGCTGCTGTCGTGGGGACAGGAACCAGGGCGGCGGCTCGTCGTAGGTGAGCGCGTCGTTCGTCGCCACCGCACGGCGCATCGCGGCGATGGCCGACGTCCAGTCGCTTCGTGCCGCGGCCAGCTCGCCCTCGACCGATGCCTGCGCGATCTCGAGCAGCGCCGAGCCGGTGTTGAGGTCCCAGATCGTCACGGCCTTGATGCGCTCGTCGGCACGCAGCCGGCGCAGCGACGCGAGCTCCGCCTCGCCTGCAGCGAGGTTGCCGCTCGCGATCCGCGCCAGCGCACGCGCGTAGTGCCGCAGGGCGCGGGGGTACGGCAGATCCTCTGCCGGCTCGGGCTCGGCCAGCACGGCCTCCCAGCGACCGAAGCGCACGTTCGCCAGCAGCGGCATCATGTGATAGTGCTGCAGCGCGCCCAGACCCGGTGCACGCAGCATCGCGGTGTCGGTCTTGGCGCGCGTCTGCGCGGCGGCGTCCAGCGCCTGCGCAGAGCGCCCGATCATCGAAGCCGCGAAGGAAAGGAAGTGCGCGTTGTGCGGATGCAGCGCGAGCCGGTACACGCCGTCGGCCGGCATCTCGGCGATGTGCGGCTCGTCCGCGTGCAGCGCGTGCACGTTGCGGTCGATCGCGTCGGCGTAGCGTCCCACGCGTATGTAGATGTGCGCGGGCATGTGGACGACGTGCCCCGCGCCCGGCATCAGCGACGGCAAGCGCTCGGCGCAGGATACGGCGCGCTCCGGATAGGCCGCCTCCACCACATGGATGTAGAAGTGGCATCCGCCGGCATGCCGAGGCGCCCGGCGCACGACGGACGTGAGGGTCGCGAGCGCGCGTGCGCCGTGAGGCTTGGCGCGTCCGCCCGCCAGCCAGTAGTCCCATGGGCCGAGTAGCATCTCCGACTCGGCGTAGAGCACGGCCGCGTCGACGTCCGACGGATCGGCGCGATGGAGGCGGGCCATCACCCGCGAGTACGCTGTGTCGAGCTCTTTACGCCGCGCAGTTGGATCGGCGCCGTAGCGCGTGGCGAGCGCCGCGATGTAGGCTCGCTCGCGCGGTGTCGCCTGCGGCGCGAGCGAGACCGCGCGGCGCATCGCCGCGTGCGCGGCGACTCCCGACGCCGAATCCATCGCGACGTTGATGTTCGGACCCAGTGCGAGCGCCTCACCCCAGCTGCACATTGCGCAGGTCGGATCGATCCGCCGCGCGAGACGGAAGCTGCGGACCGCGTCCGGATGATCGAACGCATAGACGAAGCGCAGCCCCTGATCGAAGTAGCGCTGACTCAGCGCGCTCCGAGTCGTGATCGAATGGTGATGATCACCCAGGCCGTCCCACAGCGCGATCGAATCCGCGGGCGCGGCCGCGGCGGGCCGTGCAGCCGGCTCCTGCGCACCCAGCGTAGTGGCGACCGCGAGGAGCATCGCCGTGCCGCGCACCGTCATCCGCCCAGTGTTTCCCGATACAGGGGGTTCGGCACGAGCTCGCCCTCGAACAACACCTCGCGGTCCCACGGCAGCACGATCGTGCTCTCGGTGGCCAGGGCGTGGTAGTCGGGCTCGAACGCCCCCGTCTTGAACGCCACCGCGGTACGCACCTCCGCTGCGCCTGCGTTCACGATCGCGTTGACCGCCAGGCGCATCGTCACCCCCGACTCGCAGGTCTCGTCGACGACGAGCACGCGCCGGCCGCGCACGGCCTGAGGCACCGCGCCGAATATCGCCGGCGTATCGCGAACCGACTCGGCCTGGTAGCGCCGGCTCACGATGATCGAGTGGAACTCGCGGTCCAGAATCGCGGCGATCACGGCGCCCGGGACGACCCCGGCCGTGGCGATGCCGACGACGATCTCGGGGTCCCAATCGCGAACGACTTTCAGGGCCAGCGCGCGGGAGAGCTCGCCGAACATCGGCCATTCCACCTCGAAGACCCCCATGCTCTGCTCGACTTCGGTCTTTCGTGGTGACATGATGGCTCCGGCGCGGATGAGTTGGCGGGCCTAAGCTACCCCGCTACGACCGTATCTGGAAGCGCGAGAGAGGGTTGGCGAAACTCCTGGGGTATGCTTCCGTCCGGTGAGACAAGTTGCCGCCCCGTACGCCGGGGAATTATGTTTGCGCCCAGGTGCCATTGTTTCGCGGCCAAGCGTTCCCGGCCGACGCACCACTTCCCTCCCGCAGCGTCTCGTCATGTCCTGGTTCAGCCGCCTCATGGGCGGCGGCAAGTCGGACCACAGCCCGAAACCACAGCGCCTCGACTATCTCAACGAGGCGCTGTCGCTCGAGCGTCAGGGTGACTACGACGCCGCGCTGACGTCGTACCGGCTGGCGATGCGCGATCAGCCCAATGATCCGCGCATCCTTCAGAACATGGCGATCGCGTTCTCGAAGACCGGCCGGATGAACGAGGCCATCGGCGCCTATCGCCGTGCGCTCGAGCTCGATCCAGAGCTGTCGGGAGCGCATTACGGGCTTGCGTTCCTGCTGCTCAAGCGCGGCGACCTGGCTGAGGCGGCCGCGCACCTCGAGGCATTCCTCGACGCGCCGCCGGCAGGCGCCGAGGCGGATCGCTGGGTCCGCCATGCGCGCCAGACCCTGGACGAGCTGCGGGCCGCGCCGGCCGACTATCCCGAGCAGCAGCCCGAGGGGTAGTGGGAACCGTCCTCGCGGTCGTCAGCCAGAAGGGAGGAGTTGGGAAGACCACGACCGCCATCAACCTGGCGAGCGCGCTCGCGCGGCGAGGCCGCAAGACTCTGCTCGTCGACGTCGACCCCCAGGGAGCGGTGAGACACGGCGTGGGCCTCACGGGCGTGGGACAGCCGGCAGGCCTCGCTGACGTGCTGGCCGGCACGCACCAGCTCCAGGACGTGGTGCTCGCCACCCCCCTCCCCTGGCTCCGCGTGCTGCTCGCCGGCTCGGTCGCCGATTCGTCCGACCACGAGGGTTATCACGCCGAGATCGCCCGCTCACCTAAGCTTGGCGAGCTGTTCACGCGCGCGCGCAAGCGCGGGTACATCGTCGTCGTGGACACGCCCCCCGGACTGGGTGCGGTGACCCGGCGCGTGCTCGCGCACAGCCAGCACGTCATCGTGCCGCTCCAGTGTGAGCCGCTCGCGCTGCAGACGACGACCCAGATTCTCCGCGCCGTGCGCGACGCGACCGCGCAGAATCACGGTCTGGTGCTCGACGGTATCCTGCTCACCATGCTCGAGGACGGGAACAGCGTGTCGCAACGCGTCGCGTCCTACGTGCGCGAGCAGCTGCCGGCCGAGCTGCTGTTCGACGTCGCGATCCCGCGCACGATGGCGTCGATCGATGCATTCGCCGCGGGACAGCCGGTCGTGCTCCGCTCCCCGAACGACGCCGCGGCGCAGGCGTACACGCGGCTCGCCGAGCTCCTCGATCCGAAGCTGCAGTGAGCACGCGGAGGTTCGGCTCGCCTTCGGCGCTGCTCGCCGGCGCGGCGCTCGCCGTGATCGCTCTTTCGTGCGGCGAGGTTCCAACGCTGCCCGGCGGAGTCGCCTACATCTCGCCGGTGATCCTTCCGTCGCCGGCGGTTGCGTATGGCGACACGCTGCGCGACAGCCTCGGCGTCGTGACCCCCCTCAAGCTGTACGCGATCGACAACGAGGGAGACACGGTCCCGTCGACTCCCCTGTTCGTCGTCACGACGATTCCCGGACCGAGCGTCCATCTCACGCCGGCCAACCTCGCGATCGGGGATTCTGTGCGCACGGCGCAGATCGTCGGGCAGGTGGGCACACGTCTTCAGACACCACCCGCGTTGCTCGAGGTCGTTCGCCAGCCGGACTCCCTCGCCGCGTCGACCGCGACGAATGCGCGGTTCCCGGCGCCGACTGCCGGCGCAGTGGCGTCCGTGGTACCGCTGGAGGTGAGCGTCACCAGTCCTCCGATCGGAACCCCCGCGCGCGCGGGGGTGAAGGCGATCATCGTGCGGTATGCGGTCACCCGGATCTTTCCCGCCTCCGCGGCGATCCCAGATACCACGCTGGTCCTCATCGACGATTCCGGCCGTTTTCTCTTCCCGACCGGTCGCACGTCGGTGGACACGACCGATGCCGCGGGGAGCGGCACCCGGCAGATCCGCGCCATTCCACTCGGCTTCGACAGCGTCGAAGTCAGCGTAACGGCCAACAACCTGCGGGGTATCCCGCTGAGGGGCAGCCCGATCCGGTTTGTGGTGACGACGAAATAGGGACGGTGGCGCTCGCCGATCCGGTTGCGATATTATCGCCGTCGCGCCGCGCCCCCCGCGGCGACCCAACGTCGGAGGTAGCGATGATCGCATCCGGTGGACCGCGCAACACCCCACCCGGCACCCTCACGCGGCTGTTCCTCGGCGCGCTGGCGCACGACAAGCCGGACGCGCTGCAGGTCAAGATCAAGGGCGTGTACACGCCGATCTCCAGCCGAACGGTCGGTGAGCGGGTGCGCCGGATCGCGCTCGGGCTGCAGGAGCTGGGAATCGAGGCGGGCGGCCGTGTGGCGATCTTCTCCGAGAACCGGCCCGAGTGGGCGCTCGCGGACTATGCCTGCCTCACGGCATCGCTCACCGACGTCCCACTGTACCCGAACCTGCCCCCGGAGCAGGCCGCGTACATCCTGAACGACTGCGGCGCGGTCGCCATCTTCGTCAGTGACGCCGCGCAGGCGGCGAAGATCGCGCAGGTGCGGAGTCGATGCACCACCCTCCGGCACGTGATCACCTTCGCCGAGGCGCGCCACGAGGGCGCCGACCTGACGCTCGCCGAGGTGGAGCAGCGCGGCGCGGCCGTGGACGACGAAGCTCGGCGGGCGCTGTACCGCCAGCACGCGCTCGCGGTGCAGCCGGAGGACCTGGCGACGCTGATCTACACGTCGGGCACGACGGGCGAGCCGAAGGGAGTCATGCTGACGCACGACAACCTGTACTCGAACGTGATGACGGCTGCAGTCCAGATCCCGTTCGCGGGCAAGGACACCTGTCTGAGCTTCCTGCCGCTCTCGCACATCTTCGAGCGGATGGCGGGCCACTATCTGATGTGGCAGGTCGGCTGCTCGATCGCCTATGCGGAGTCGATCGACACCGTGCCGGTCGATCTGCAAGCGGTCAGGCCGACGATCGTGCTCTCCGTGCCGCGGTTGTACGAGAAGATGTACGCCCGCGTGCTGGAGAACGCGCTGTCGGGGGGCGCGGTCAAGAAGCGCATCTTCTTCTGGGCGCGCGCCGTCGCCGAACGGTGGGCGGATGTGAAGCTCGCGGGCGGAACACCGCGCGGTTTCCTCGCGCTGCAGTACCGGATCGCGCAGCGGCTCGTGTTCTCGAAGCTGCAGGCGCGCACGGGTGGCCGGCTGCGCTACTTCGTGTCGGGAGGCGCGCCGCTCGCGCCCGAGATCAACAAATTCTTCTACGCGGCCGGGCTCGTGATCCTCGAGGGCTACGGGCTCACGGAAACCTCGCCGGTGATCAGCGTGAACACGCCGGACGCGTTCCGCATCGGCAGCGTCGGCAAGCCGGTGCACGGCGTGGAGGTGACGATCGCTCCGGACGGCGAGATCCTGACGCGCGGTCCGCACGTGATGAAGGGTTACTACAACAAGCCCGACGCCACGCGCGAGGCGATCGATCCCGAAGGATGGTTCCACACCGGCGACATCGGCGAGCTGCGCGAGGGATTTCTCGCCATCACCGATCGCAAGAAGGACATCATCGTCACGGCAGGTGGCAAGAACATCGCGCCGCAGCCGATCGAGAACGTGCTCAAGACCAACAAGTACATCAGCCAGGCCGTCCTCATCGGGGACAAGCGCAAGTTCCCTGTCGTGCTCGTCGTGCCGAACTGGGAGCAGCTCGAGAAGTGGGCGCGAATCAAGAATCTGCTGTGGACGCAGCGCTCGCAGCTGCTCGAGATGCCCATCGTGCACGCCAAGATCGAGAAGGAGGTCTACGGCAGGCTGGAAGGCCTCGCGAAGTTCGAGACGCCGAAGAAGGTCGCGCTGCTCGAGCACGACTTCTCCGTGGAGCGTGGCGAGCTCACGCCGACGCTGAAGGTGAAGCGCCGCGTGATCGACAAGACCTACCGCGACGTGATCGACCGGCTGTACGACGACGAGAGCGCCGCGGCGTAGAGGTCAGCCGCGGCGCACGTGCAGCCGCACGAACGCCGACGGCAGTGCCTCGCGCTCGCCGACCCACACGTGCTCGTCTCGCACGAGCTCTCGCACGCCGTCGGGAACGAGAGCGTGCGCGGGCGCGACCACTCGCCCGCCCGCACGCGTCGTCTGCACGGCTGACTCCAGCCGGAGCGTGCCGTCGTCGTCCGCGGCGACCGCGCGAGCCGAACCGACGGCCAGCGGCAGCACGGCGTCCGCGAGCACACCGGACATCCCGGGGACCATCTCGACGTCCGCGGGCGGATCGACGAGCAGGAGCGGAGGCACGTTCGCCAGGTCGAGCAACGCTGCCGCGTGCCGGCCCCACGCCCCGATCAGCACCGCGAACCCCAGCGCGTCACCGAGGCTCAGCATCGCCGCGAGGTGATCCGCCGGCACGCGGGTGATCAGCGGCGCATCGACCCCCTGACCGGCCCGCGCTGTCGGCGCGACGGTCCGATCGAGCCGCAGGTCGACGATGCCGTCGCGAATGGGATACTCGGCGCGGCACACCGGGCAGCCGAGCGCGCCCTCCTGGATGTGGCGCGCATTGATTCGCGATGTCGCGAGCACGAGCCAGCTCTCCGCGTGCGCACGCGGACAGCGCAGCGCGTCGACGAGCTCGATGAACATCGCTCGATCAGCTGCGCGAGAGGCGGAGCTCGTCCACGTTCACCGTGTCGGGCGCGAGGAGCACCCAGCGGATCGCGTCGGCGACTTCGGCCGACGTCAGCATCCGCGCGCGTGGCGTGAAGCCCGGTTGGTTGTCGGGGTCGATCGGGTCCCAGATCTCCGTGTCGACCGGGCCCGGCGACACCAGGCTCGCCCGCACTCCCGTCCCGCGCAGTTCGGCGCGCAGCACCTCGTGCAGCGCGCGGAGTCCGTACTTGCTCGCGGAGTACGCGGCGTTTCCCGGATAGATGTTGCGATCGGCGACCGAGCCGAGCGTGACGAGATGCCCGCTCCCGCGCGCGCGCATTCCCGGGAGGAAGGCGCGCACGAGGTCGAATGGCGCCGCGAGATTCACCTCGAGGGTCCGACGGAAGAGGTCGACCGGCGTCTTGTGCGCCGCGCCGATGGAGAAGACGCCGGCGTTGTTCACTATGATGTCCGGCGCGCCCGCTGCGAGCTCGAGGATGCGCGCCGACGCACGCTCCACGTCCGTTCGATCACCGAGGTCGCAGGGCACCGCGATCGCCTCGGCGCCGAGCTCTTTCGCGAGCGACCCGAGCGCATCCTTGCTCCGCGCCACGAGTGCGACATTCGCACCGTCGGCCGCCAGCCGGCGCGCCACCTCGGCGCCGATGCCGCGCGATGCGCCGGTGACGACGGCCCATCGTCCAGCGAGCGGACCGCGGACGGCGGGGCTCACCGTGCCGTCGCGTAGGCGAGGCGGAGGAACTCGTCGCGCGTCTTGCCGTCGTCGCGGAAGACGCCGCGCAGCGCCGACGTAATCGTGCGCGAGTTCTGCTTCTCCACGCCCCGCATCATCATGCACATGTGGAACGCCTCGATTACGACGCCCACGCCCCGCGGCGCGAGCACGTCCTCGATCGCCTTCGCCACCTGTTCCGTGAGTCGTTCCTGCACCTGCAGGCGACGGGCGAACATCTCGACGATGCGCGGCAGCTTGGACAATCCGACGATGCGGCCGTTCGGGATGTAGGCGATGTGCGCCTTCCCGAAGAACGGGAGCATGTGGTGCTCGCACAGCGAATACAGCTCGATGTCGCGCACCATCACCATGTTCTCGTGCTCCTCCTGGAACAGCGCGCTGCCGACGATTCCCTCGACGGTCATCGCGTAGCCTGCGGTGAGGAAGTGCATGGCCTTGGCAACGCGGTCCGGCGTGCGGGCGAGTCCCTCGCGTTCGGGATCCTCGCCGAGCAGGGTGAGCTGACGGCGCACGAGCTCGGCGTAGCCGGCGTCGTCGAGCGGCAGCTCGTCGACGTCGACCGGATGTATCGATGCATGGAGCGCCGGGCGGATGACGGGCTCGGAAGCGCGACTACTCACCGGTGTACTCGACGTAGTTGTTCGGCGTCTCCCACAGCACGAGCTTCACGAGCTCTCCCGGTCGGATCACCGGCTCCAGCTGGCGCCAGATGCCGACGATGATGTTCTCCGAGGTGGGGATCACGTCGCGCATGAAGGGAACGTCGAGATTGAAGTTCTTGTGGTCGATCAGATTGACGGCGCGCTCCTCGACGATCTTCTTCAGCGCGCTGAGGTCGAGGACGTAGCCGGTGCGGTCGTCGACGGGACCGCGCACGGACACGTCGAGGATGTAGTTGTGCCCATGCCAGTTCGGGTTGTTGCACTTCCCGAACAGCCGTGTGTTCTCTTCGTCCGAGAGCGCGGGGTTGTGCACGCGGTGCGCCGCATTGAAATGCAGGCGCCGGGTCACGGTGACGAGGGGCATGGGCGTGGCGGAGTGAGTGCGTCGGTCCGGCGCGATACGAATGCCGCTCGGCGGACGGGCGTTCCCGACGGGCTCGCAAAGATGACGCCGAGCGGACGCGGGCGAAAGAAATCGGGCCCCGCATGGTGCCGCTGGGCCCGATTCGACGAGCTGGAACGGAGAGGGTTTTTTGAAGCCCAGTCGAAATTATGAGGCTCTCACCACACCTTCCGCCTACCCCCGCACTGGGGGCGTGACGTCAGTATAGATTATCGAGCCCACTCGAAGGACTTATCGGCTCAAAAACGTTTCTCTCCGTCCCTTTGTGCGTTGGTTTTTCCTTCGCGAAATCTAAGGCTCGGCGCGAAAGCGGTCAATCAAAAGGTTCAACACATGGATCTCGGAATCATCATCGCATTTGTCGTGCTGATCGTGTGGGCCATCGGCGCGCTCGTGATGCAAGGGCCCGGTTGGATTCATCTCTTGCTCACGGTCGGCGTCTCGCTCCTGATCTTTCGGATCGTCGTCAGCACCAGCGGCGAATCGAAGCGCCCGCCGACACGCTGATCCCCCACACTCCGAGTCACAGCGCGCCGCCGACGAGCACGTGGTCGCTGTGACGGTGCGCGATTCGGCGTGAGCGCCGAGCACCCGTCGGCCAGTGATGTGCGAAGAAGTCCACGTTGTCCACCTCGCCGTAACGCTCCTGATACGCGATCGCGTACCGGCCGATACGTTCGACGAGCGGACGGATGCGCTCGCGCATCGCGAGCGGCGTCTCGCTCAGCGACCAGCACGCGACGAACATGGACCATGCGTCCGGGGGCAGCTCGGCGACGTGTCGTTCCAGCGTGTCGAGATCGCTCGTGAGCGAGATGCGCTCGTCGCCGCCGTGCAGAATGCCGGCGCTGCGGAGGAAGTAGCGCTGAAGCAGCGTGAAGGGCGGCAGATCGAAGATCACGTATCGCCCGCGGAACCCCAGCCGATGTATCAGGCGGCAGAGGCTTCCGAATCCTCCCCCGAACTCGATCACGGTATCCCACGCCTCGACCGGCCGACCGGCGAGCTCCTCGAGCTGGGACAGTGCGTATGCGGTCTGGATGAGCGGCTCGCTGCTGTTGGAAAATCCGGCATAGCGGAACGGGCGTCCAGCCTGGTCCTCGCGAATCGCCCGCTTCCAGCGCGACTCCCAATCGGGGAGCGCCTGGAGCGCCGAGAGCTCGAGCGGCGTGATCGGAGACTGGCGCACGGCCATTCGCTCCATGATCACGTCCCATCGCAGAAAGGCACGGGGGTCGGCCTGGAGCACCAGCTGCCGGAGCCGATTCGTCGCCGTCGCCCAGTCGGCTGCGTTCGGCGACCGACCGTCGATGGGCTCGATCGGCAGGGCGCGACATGCTTCGCGGAGCTCGGCGATCAGCGCGCGCTCGGTCGGGCTGGGCGCCGGGAGTCCGGTGGAGGCGGCGCGGACGCCACGCCAGCGGCCATAGTGGAAACGAAGGCTCGCGAGCATCGGACGGCGAGCGGTCAGACCACGTAGTAGATCGCCATGGCGATGGCCATCATGGTCACCACGAAAGAGAGGACGGTGACGATCGTAGGGTTCAACGGCTCCGGCACGCGCTGGCTGGTCTGTTTCGACAACCACTCGCGCTCGACCCGGCTGCTCTCCTCCGTGTACATGTTCATGAAGGTGTCGGCCTGGATGGGCGTGAGCTCGAGCGTGAACGTACGGAGCGCTTCCGTCTGCGCCCGGAGTGTCTCGTAGTGGTTGCCCGTGCGCTGCTTGGCCTGGACGAGCTGCCTGTGATAGAGCTCCGCCAGCTTGCGCACGCGGTCGCGATCCGGCAGCTCGGGCGCCGAAGCCGCCTGCTGCGGCTCCGATCGCGCGGCCGGATTGCGCAGCCACGTCATCGACAGGTGCTGGATCTGCTCCATTTCCTCGTCCCGAGTTCGTCCCGAGTCCGCTGGGATCTCGATGCCGCCCGCGCGCCGTTCCGCCATGGCGATCACCGCGCGCGGGTGGCAGGACGCGCCAACTGGCGCCCCCGCAAGCAGGGCATCTTATAGACGCGCTTGCTTGCCAAACGTTTCCCTGGCGGGGCCCGGAGCCTGGCGGCTCAATCGACCAGGTTTGGGGCGGTCGTGGCCGTCTTCGACGGCCGCGCGCGTTCTCCTTCCGCGCGGTGCGGCTCAGATCTCCCAGTTCGACGTCGGCGCCCGCGCTAGTACCGGCGAGCATCACCGCCCCTGCCCCTTATTCGCGCTCTTCGCCGGATTCGATTGCACCGATCGCCACGTTCAGCCGATCGCGCGGACTCACTTTGGACTCACCTTCTCGTGCACGCGGCCACGCCCGCGGCGCGTCTGAGATGCAGCAGTCCGGATACTATGTTGACCAACTGAATGAGCCCTT
>DATEOG010000285.1:0-7834 GCA_035274345.1 Gemmatimonadaceae bacterium | reverse complement strand
CGGCGTGCCGTCGGCAGTGCGCGCGGCGCAGCCTCGGCCGTCGTGTACCTCGTCAGGTCTTCGCGAAGAACGCCGTCACGAGTGGCAGCAATTCGTGTGGCCGTTCCTCGTTCACCGCGTGCCCGCCGCCGACCGATGCATAGATCTCGAGCGGAGCGCCCGCCTTGCGCAGCGCCGCGGCGTACGGCCTCGCATCGCGAACGAGCCGGTCGCGCGTCCCGAGGACCACGAGCGGCGGCGACGTCGGCGGCGCGAGCGCACGCAGCCGATGCACCATCGCCGACACGGGCGGGCGGGTCCAGGTGAACTCGTGCAGGAGCCGTCGCATCGCCGGCCCATAACCCGGGAACTGCGACGGGGCCCAGTACTGGTCCACGTCGTCGTCCGTGATCAGTTCCGGGTCGCCGTATACGCGGCGATGCGCGCGGTCAACGATCCAGCGCGGAACGAGGCGAGCCAGTACTGGCTCGACGACCTTCGGGCTCGCGCGCTGCGCGAGCGGAAGCAGGCGCACGTGACCGAAGCACGCGGGGTTGATCAGCACGAGTCTCCCGATGTCGGGATCGCCGCTCGCCGCCAGCTCCAGCGCGATCGTTCCACCCATCGACTGCGCGACCACGTGCGGACGTCGGAGTCGCGAGAGCGCGATCACCTCGCGCACCGTCGCGACGAGCGATTCGAGACGGTAGCGCCCTTCTTCGGATGGCTTGTCCGAGAGCCCGTGACCCGGCAGGTCGAGCGCGACCACGTGGAATCCGCTCGCGGCGAGGGGCGCGAACCAATCGCGCCACATGTAGATCGACGCGCCCCACCCGTGCACGAGCAGCACGGGCGGAGCCCCCGTCGCGCCGGATTCGGCCAATCGAACTGCGACACCGTCCGAGAGCGTGACGTGCTCGACGCGCACGCCCGCCACGCCTGCGGGATAGATCTGGTCGATCGGGAGCCGGCCGCGTCGCGGCACGCGCTCGCGCTGCGGCGCCGTCAGACGATCTCGATGGGGCGGCCGGCGAGTCGCGCGATGAGCCCGAGGCGGAAGGTGAAGTCGGTCCAGCGCGCCTCTCCCTCGAGTGCGGGCTCGAGCGGATACGTCGCCCACGCGTGCGGGTTGGTGCTCCGGGGGACACTGTCCATCCCCTTGTGCGGATGCCACACACCCTCACGGTCCCGGTCCTCGAGGAACCGCTCGAACAGCTTGCACCAGTTCTCGTTGCGCCGCAGGAATCCCAGTCGCGCCATCAGCTCCAGCCAGAAGAGCGAGAAGGCGACGTCGGCGTCGGCTGCGTTGCGGTGCGGCAGCAGGTCTCCGAGCACCAGGTGCGGCACTGGCGCGGGCTTGCCATGCACGAGCTGGATCGCCTCCTGGCGCGGCAACGGCTGCGTGAGGTGCGCGTAGAGAGCGTCCATCTCGCGGTGGTGCTCCGCGCGGAAGAGTGGCATGTGCGCCAGCATCAGCACGACGTGAAACGACGGCGGCGTGGCTTCCGCCGCGAGCATGTGCTGGTTTCCCTGCCTGATGAATGGCTTCTGCGCCAGCGGCGAGCGCAGGTAATCGGCCATTCGGGTGACGATTCGGCGTGCCGCGCCGCGCAGACGAGGGTCCCCCTCGTAGCCGGCCTGGGCAAGCGCTGCCGCCGCGGCCTCGCGCAGCGCCAGCCGGCCCCGCTTCACTTCCTCTTCATCGAGCCGGTGCTTTCCCGCGAGCTCGTACAGATATGTGGGGTCGTCGTCCTCGGCCAGCAGCCTGAAGAGGGCGCGGCGAGCGTGCACCAGAGGCGGCGTGTCCTTGTTCCATCCGAGTTCCATCAGCCGCCGCACGGCCGGGATCGTTCCGATTCCCTCGAACCGGTGAGCTTTGGGCGAAGGGAGCGCGAGCATGCCCCCCTCCCACGTTCCGTCCGTGCCCTGCTGTAGCGCCAACAGCAGCGCGGGGGCGTGCGTAAAGGGAAGATTGGAGACCTGGGCGGTCTCTGTCGGCGACAGCCGAGCCACCTCGGTGAGTGCGCGGTAGCGGATCGGGGCGGCGGCGTGAGCCAGCAGCCAGTCCACCGGAAACTTCACCGGGGTCGTCGGCGGCGAGAATACGGCCGGCGGGGGTGTGGCCGGGGTCGCTGGGGCGGGGGCGGCGGCGGGGGAGTTCGGGGTCGACGGTAGAGTCACGAGGCTCACGAAAGCTAGCGGAAACACCAGACCACACGACGACGCCGGACGGAACGCCCGGATGATAGCCGGGTAAGGTATGGCGAATCTACCCCGGTTCGCTAGAGGGTCGAACGTAAGTGACGTCTAGTCATGACGTTAGTCATGAGTATGCCCATCCATCACACGAGGTAAGGCTCCATGAAGGCTTTCCGCATCGCGGCGCTCGGCGTCGCCCTCCTTGCCGGCAGCACCGCGATCGCTGGTGCCCAGGCCGCCACGCAGGCCCCGACGCAGCAGGGCGGTCCAGGCGGCGGTCGTGGGGGCTTCAACCGCTCGCTCAGCGGCATCGAGCTCACCGAAGCCCAGAAGGCCAAGGTGGCCGAGATCCAGGCGAAGTATCAGCCCGAGCAGCAGGCGATTCGCGAGTCGATGCAGGGTGGCGGTGATCGCGCCGCAGGATTCGCGAAGATGCAGGCGCTCAACGAGAAGAGAAACCCGGAGATCCGCGCGGTGCTCACGCCGGAGCAGCAGGTGATCTTCGACAAGAACCTCGCCGAGCAGAAGGCGCGCATGGAGCAGATGCGCCAGGGCGGCGGGCCGAACTGACCCTGACCAAAGCGCAGGAAGGACATGCGCGATCCGCGGGCTGACGACATCGTGTCGTCAGCCCGCGCTGCTTTTGTCGGCGCTTGTCGCGAATGCGCGAAGGGGACATTTTGCCGCATGAGCCATCCGCCGCCCGATCGTCCGCCTCGCTCGCGCCGCCGACGTCGTGCGCGGTGAGTTCATCGACCTCGACGGTGTTCGGCTCTACTACTACGCTGCGGGCACGCGAGGAGTCGGTGAGCCGGTCGTCTTCCTTCACGGATTTCCGACCTCCGGTCATCTCTGGACCGACGTGATCCCGCTGATGCCCCCGGGGCATCGGCTCGTGGTGATCGATCTCCTCGGCTACGGTCGCAGCGATCCGCCGCATGGGCGTCCTCTGACACTGCGCGCGCACGCCGAGCGCGTCGTCGCGCTGATGGATGCGCTCGGCATCCAGCGGGCATGTATCGCCGGCCACGACCTCGGCGGTGGCGTCGCGCAGGCGCTGGCAATCGATTTCCCGGCACGTGTCACACGCCTCGCGCTGATCGACAGCGTCGCGTTCACCGGATGGCCGACGCGCGACGTCCGGTTCGCGCGCACGCTGCTCAGACTGACGGGCAAGGTGCCGCCGCGGTGGGTGCTCGCCGTTCTGCGTGCCGACCTCGAACGCGGCTACAGCGATGCGTCGCGCGCCGTGCACTCGATCGACCGCTATCTCCGCCCCTTCGCGTCGGACGAGGGCCGCGCCGTGTTCATGCAGCATCTGCGCGCACTCGATGCCCGGGAGACGCGCGCCATGTCGCAGCGGCTTTCGGAGATCTCCGCGCCGACGGCGGTGATCTGGGGAGCGACCGATCCATTTCTGTCACTCAAGCTGGGCCGACGACTTGCGGCCGCGATTCCCTCGGCCACGCTCGAGATCGTACCCGGAGTGCGGCACTTCACGCCCGAAGACGCGCCGCGTCCGGTGGCGGACGGGATCGCCGCGCTGCTCGGGCGCTGATCCAGCGCCGGATCAGCGCGTCGAGTCGCCTGGCGTCTTCGGACGCGCGCTATCCGCGCGAGATGGACGTTGCGGCGCGCGCTTGCGCTCCTGCGCCTCGTTGAGGATCTCGGGTCGCAACGCCTCGATCGTGTACCGGCTCCCCGGATTCCACAGCATCCAGCCGCGCACGCCGTTGTCGTAGCCGGCCTGCATCTGCGCGCGCACGTGCTCGGCCCCGTAACGCGGAGGCCCGAGCGTGAAGTCCTGATACCAGGGCACGAGCTGTCCCGCGCCCGAGATTCCCGCGCTGCGTCGCGTTGCATCTCGAAGCGAATGATCCAGCACGGCGTACGGATGCGCGTTGGGATTGCCCAGCCCGTACGTCCCTGGGGCATAGTGCGACGGGTACGTCATCGGCAGCACGACGTCCGCCTGGTCGACGAACTGCTCCCACTTCTGTCCGATCCCCATGTCGGTGGAGTCGGTGGCGGTGAGGCCGAAGACGTCGATCGCCATCGGCACCTTGTGCGCCGCGAAGCGCCCGCGCAGATAGGCGAGCTGTTCGCGGATCACCTGCGCGCGCACGCGTCCCTGAGCGAGCGCGAAGGCAGCCTCGCGGATCAATCGCGGCTCGTCGGGAAAGCGCACGTAGTCGAACTGCACCTCGCCGAAGCCGAGCGCGATCGCTTCGTCGCCGATGTCGCCTGCGTACGCCCAGACCTCGCGATGGTGCGGATCGAGCCAGGGGCGTCCGTTCTTGTCGAGCCACGGTGCGCCGTCGCTCTTGCGCTTGACCGCCCACTCGGACTTCGCCTGCGCGAGCAGCGGGTCCTTGGCCACGACGATTCGCGCGATCGGGAAGATGTCGTGCGCACGCATGGTGTCGATGATCGCGCGCAGGCGCTTCGCACTCATCGGACGATTGGTGTCGGCGCCGATCTCGCGCGCCAGCGGAACGCCCGAGCGGTAGAGCAAAAAGCCCCGATCGTCCTTGACGTCGATGACGAGGGCGTTGACCTCGGTACCCTTCCCCACGTCGATCAGCTGCCACATGCGCTCGCCCAGCGCAGCCCAGCGATTCACGTACAGCCCGCGCACCACCTCGGGCCGCGCCACGAGGGGCAGCGGGGCCGGCGAGCTGTCCCTCGATGCCGCCGGCTTGACGGCGGAGTCGCGGGCCGCCGTACCGCCCTCGGTCGTCGGCTGCTCCATGCGCGCCGTTTCGGACGAGACGCAGGAGGCGAAGAGCGCGAGGAAGACCACACCAGCGGCAACGATTCGCATGCGGAGAAGTTTATCCGGAGTCGGAGGTGTGTGAGAACGGTCGTGAAGAGCTGCCACCGCCGGTACCGAGTACGACTGACGTAGCACGTACCCCGTACCGGTGGGAGGCTTCCGGAAATCCCTCCGCATCTCGACGCTGAAAGGCCTTCACTACGACGGTGTCGGCCACCTTCCGGGAGCTTCTGGCCGGTACTGCGTACTCGCTACGTCGGTCGTACCAAGTACGGCAGTTGGCAGTTTTCAGAGCCTCTTCACTTCGGCCACGGCATCCACCGCGTGTCCGATCGAGCGGCTGATGGCGCGAGCCTCCTGGGTCGCGTTGTTCACGTCGGACATCACGCTCCCCAATCCGGACGAGCGGAGTTTCGAGAGATCGAGGCGGAGGTTTCGCAGCGCGAGGCTGGCGCTCTCGAGCTGTGACGCGAGTACGCGCCGGCGCTCTCCGAGCTCGACGATGGTCGCCAGCTGACGCTCCAGCAGCACGATGCGACGCTCCTGCTCCGGGCTCGGTGTATCGCCGGCTTCGGCGTGCAGCGCGGCGAGCCGCTGCTCGAGCGAGGCGACCGACGTGGCGCCGACATCAGAGTCGAGGCCGTGCAGGGTCGTCGCGAGTGCACCGACGCGTTCCGCGAGCGCGATGACCGTGGGGAGTACGTCGGGGATCATGTCGCGTTCGGCCGGCGCGAGCCGGCCAATGGTGTCCTCGACCGCGATGCGATCCTCCGCCGCGCGGCGCACCGCTCCGGCGTGTGGTCCCGCCAGCACGTGCGACGGGGCCAGCCGAAGCGCCACCGACTCCACACGTTGCCCCGTCGGCACCGCGGATGACGGCGATGCGGATGCGCCCTCGGGCGACAGCGTACGACGCTCGAGGAATCGCGACAGTGGGATCCCGTCGAACCACAGGCGGCCAGCGTGCGAGAGGATGCCGAGGAAGATGAACACGCCGGGAAAGGCGAACCACATGAAATCCGGCGACGTGACGACGTTGATCGTCGCCAGACCGCCGATCGTCGCGAGACCGCCGAACGTGCGGTGCCGCCATTGCGCCACGCGCTCCTCCACAGGACGCGTCGAGTCCAGCTCCTCGTCCTTGCGACGCATCTTGAGCGCGACCTTCTCGCGCCTGCGACGCTCCTCGTCCCAGCGGCGCTGCAGCTTTCGCCATTCGCGCCAATCGGCCTTCGTGCCGTATGCGGGCAGTGCGGGCATCGGCGGCATCGGCGCCTCGCCGGGCACCTGCGGAAATCCGAGGTGTGCCGGCGCAGGCTGGTGCTGTTGCGCCGGACGCGGCGGTGCGTGCGCCGGCCCCGTGAATGGCGATCGGTAGAACGGCGCCTGCTCCGCCGCCACCGGCTCCTCGCGACGTGGCGGAGGCTGGGGCGCGGGTTCCGGGGTCGGTTCGACATACGCGCCGGAGGCGCGCAGACCGAGGACGGCGGCGCGGAACTCCTCGGCGTCGTCCCAGCGATGCTCCGGCTTCTTGGCCAGCGCGCGCATGATCGCGTGCACGAGTCCCGCCGGTGCGTCGGGACGCAGCGTGTCGAGTGGCCGCGGCGCCTCGGAAATGTGCTTCACGAGCATCGCCGGCGTGTTCGCGGCGCGGAACGGAGGCGCACCGGCGAGCATCTGATAGCCGACCACGCCGAGCGAGTAGATGTCGCTTCGCCCGTCGAGCTCGCGCTCACCGATCGCCTGTTCGGGCGACATGTACGTGGGCGTCCCGACGGCGACGCCCGTCACGGTGAGCCGTGAATCGCCGGCCGCGGCGCGAGCGATGCCGAAGTCCGTCACCACCGCACGACCCGTGACGCGATCGATCATGATGTTGTCGGGCTTCACGTCGCGGTGCACGACGCCGCGTCCATGTGCGTAGGCCAGCGCGTCGGCCACGTCGGCGAGAATGCGCCTCGTGTCGGCGATCGGCAGCTTCGGCTCCCGCGCCAGCCGCTGTGCGAGGCTTTCGCCGTCGACCAGCGCCATGACGAAGTACACCAGCCCATCGCGCTCGTCGACCGTGAAGATCGGGACGATGTGCGGATGCGTCAGCTGCGCCGACGTCTGCGCCTCGCGCAGGAACCGCTCGCGCACGTCCGGATTGAACGCCAGGTCGGGCGGGAGCAGCTTGATGGCGACACGACGATTGAGCCGCACGTCGGTCGCCCGGTAGACGACGGCCATACCTCCTCGGCCGATCTCCGCGTCTACCAGGTATTGGGCCCCGACCGCGGCCACGAGCCGGTCGAGCAGAAGGTCGGTCACTCGCGCTACGTGGCGCGCCGCGCGCCGGAGGTGCGCGCGCTGCCCACCCGTCCGATCTCGTCGGCGACGAGCACGGCCTCGTCGACGTTCTCGGCGAGGCTGAGCGCCTTGTTCGCCAGCGACGTGATGTGCTGGTGCATCTGCGGGCTCGCGCTGAGGCGCATCATGTCGTAGCGCATGCTCTGCAGCGCGAGGGCGCAGGTCTCGAGCTTCTCCGCGACCGAGTGGCGCTTCTTCTCGGCGTCCACCAGCGCGCGACGCTGACGCTTGAGGTAGGCCAGACGGCGCACGCGGTCCTCGCTGCCGCGCTCGAGCGGATTCGCCGCGTTTTCCAACGTCTGGATCTCGCGCTCGAGCACTTCACGCGAGCCGGCGACGTCGTGGCGCGACAGCTCCTCGAGCGAGAGCGCGAGCGCACCGACGCGGTCGGCGAGCGCCGACGCGGAGCGCGCCACGTCGCTGAAACGCTCGCGCTCCGCCTTCGGAAGCGCGTTCAGACGGCGGATCACCTCGTCGCGATCGGACATCGCCTGGCGCGCGCGATCTCCACTCGGGCCGATGAGCGCAGTG
>DATEOG010000284.1:0-8797 GCA_035274345.1 Gemmatimonadaceae bacterium | reverse complement strand
CGGCAGCGCATGCCGTTCCAGCTGCTCCTCGGCGTGCACGAGGGAGGCGTCCGCGGCTACGAGAAGGCGACGTTCGCCGGCGGCCAGCGCGTGGTGGCCCGCTACGAGCACCGGTACGCTTATGGGCCCGTGCGCAACCTGGGCGACCTCGCCTTTGCGGGGTTCATCGACGCGGGCCGGCAATGGGCGGGCGACGTGCCGTACGGCGTGTCGACGCCCGTGAAAGGCTCGCTCGGATTGAGCCTCCTCGCGTCGGTGCCGTCACGATCGACGCGCGTCTGGCGTGCGGACGTCGCGTTCCCCGTGAGCAGTGGAGCTCGCGCCTCGTGGACGATCCGGTTCACGAACATCGATCGGACCGCGTTCGCGTTCCGTGATGCGCGCGACGTGGCCGCCGGACGCGAGCTGACGGTACCGTCGTCGATCTTCGCCTGGCCGTAGCCTCGACTGCCGCCTGGGATCAGCGAGCAGTGCGGGTGAGCATCCGGCGAATCGGCACGACGAGCGCGAGCAGCAGCGCAGCCGCGACGAAGAGGGAGATCGCGGTGCGCTGGAACAGCAGGGGCATCTCCGCGAGCTTTTCCGGATCGACGTTCCCGCCGACGATGCCGGCGATCAGGTTGCCCAGCGCGATCGACGTGAACCACGCGCCCATCGTGAGGCCGGAAAAGCGCTTGGGCGCGAGCCGGGTCATCGAGCTCATGCCCACGGGGCTGAGGGAGAGCTCACCGATTCCCTGAAGGAAGTAGCTCGCGATGAGCCAGAGCATCGAGACGCGCGTCGCGGCTCCGCCGGCGATGACGCGGTTCGCTGCGGCGAGCATGACGAGAAATCCGAGGCCGGCGAACGAGAGGCCGAGCGCGAACTTGGTGGGGCTCGAGAGATCGCGGCCACGTCTCGCGAGGCCCGCCCACAACGCGGCGAGCAGCGGTGCGAACAGGACCACCGCGACCGACTCCGCCGACTGGAACCACGAGGTCGGTACCTCCCATCCGCCCAGGCGGCGGTCGGTGAAGTCGCGCGCGAAAAGGTTGAGCGACGTCGGCTGCTGCTCGAACGCGGACCAGAAGACGACCGAGAACACCCACAGCACGAGCACGACGACGATGCGCCGGCGCTCGTCGCCATCGAGCCCGGCGAAGAAAAAGAGGTAGGCGAAGTAGAGCAGCGCCATCGCCAGGATGACGTTGCGCATCGCCCCGGCGAGCGAGCGCGGATCGATGCGTACGATCCCGGTCATGGCGAGCGCCACGACGAGCGCGATGATGCCCAGCGCGACGAGCGAGATCGTGCGCGCCTGGCGCTGCTGTACCGGCATGCTCGTCGGAGATGCGCCGATGGCACCGAGCGTCGGGCCGGCGCGCAGGCGGAAGGTGAGCAGCCCCGCGAGCATGCCGACGCCGGCGGCGCCGAATCCCCAGTGCCAACCCACACGCTCGCCGAGCAGTCCCGTGATGATCGGCGCGACGAGTGCGCCGGTATTGATCCCCATGTAGAACACCGAGAACCCGGCGTCGCGGCGCGGGTCGTCCGGTCCGTAGAGATCGCCGACGATGGCCGAGACGTTGGGCTTGAGCAGCCCGGTGCCGATGACGATGAGGACGAGCCCGAGGAAGAACGTCGGCCGCGCGAACACGGACGAGAGCGCAATCGACAGATGGCCGAGCGCGATGAAGACGCCCCCCGTCCAGATCGCGCGCTGGAGTCCGAGCCAGCGGTCGGCGATCCATCCGCCCGGGAGCGAGGCGAGGTAGACGCTGGCCGCATAGATGCCGACGATCGCCGCCGCAGTTGGGCGATCGAAGCCGAACCCGCCACGCGCCAGCGCGGCCGTCATGTACAGCACGAGGAGCGGGCGGAGCCCGTAATACGAGAACCGCTCCCACATCTCGGTGAAGAACAGCGTGGCCAGACCGCGCGGGTGGCCGAAGAATCCGCGGTCGTCGCGCGCGGTCGTGGTGTCGGTCTCGCCTGGTCCGGCGCGCGTGCTCGTCACGCGCTGCGATGCAGGGCGGCGCGCGGCAGGAAGAACTCGGGCGGATTCGTGCCGCCGGCCGCCCGCTGCAGCTCCCAGCTCACCGTCGTGGGCGGCTGCTTGATGCACGCCGCCCAATGGCCCGGCGACTTTTCCTCGAGCGGCGGGACGATCTTCGCACACGCCGCGTCGCGCGCGGGGTGCTGGCAGCGCGGATGAAAGACGCACCCGCTCGGCGGATTCGCCGGCGACGGGACGTCTCCCGTGAGGAGGATTCGCTCGCGCTTCACGCCGGGCTCCGGCGCCGGCACCGCCGAGAGCAGCGCCTGGGTGTACGGCATGACCGGCTCGGCGTAGAGCCGCTCGACCGGCGCGAGCTCAACCACATGGCCGAGGTACATGACGGCGACGCGGTCGGCGATGTGCTCGACGACCGAGAGGTCGTGGGCGATGAACAGATACGCCAGCCCGCGGTCGCGCTGGAGATCCTGCAGCAGATTCACGACCTGCGCCTGCACACTGACGTCGAGCGCGCTCACCGGCTCGTCGCACACGATGAAGCTGGGCTCCACCGAGAGTGCCCGCGCGATGCCGACGCGCTGCCGCTGGCCGCCCGAGAACTCGTGCGGATAGCGCGACGCGTACTCTGGGCGCAATCCGACTTCCTCGAGCAGCTGTCGCACGCGCGCGTCGGCGGCGCTGCCCTCGGCAAGGTGATGGATCGTGAGTCCCTCGCGAACGATCGCGCCAATGGACATGCGCGGATTGAGCGAGGAGAACGGATCCTGAAAGACGATCTGCATCCGGCGGCGCAGCTTCCGCAGGCCGCTGGAATCGAGCGCACGCACGTCGGCGCCGTCGAAGGTCACCGAGCCCGACGTCGGCTCGATGAGCCGGAGAATCGCGCGGCCGGTGGTAGACTTGCCGCACCCCGATTCTCCGACCAGCGCCAGCGTCTCGCCGGGCGCGACGTCGAACGTCACGCCATCCACGGCACGGACCTGTCCCGTGACGCTCCCGAACACGCCGCGCTTGATCGGGAAGTGCTTGGTGAGCTCGCGAACCGAGAGCAGGGGCTTCGTCGCGTCGCGCGCTGGCGCGGGGGCCGTCATGCCGCTGTCGCCCCCCGTTGGGCCGCGAGCGGCGGGTGCGGATGGTTCCGGCGCTCCGGCTCCTCGGCGAGATGGCAGCGCGAGGTGTGGCCGCCGCCGATCTGATACAGCGGCGGATGCTCGGCCTCGCAGCGCTCCCACGAGTAGGGGCAGCGATCCCGGAAGCGGCAGCCATCAGGCCAGTTCGTCGGCGGTGGCACCGTACCGGGAATCGTCGCCAGGCGGTCCTTCTCACCGCCGACTCGCGGCATCGCGCCGAGCAGCCCTTCCGTGTAGGGATGGTGCGCGCGCGCGAAGAGGTCGATCGTCGTCGCTTCCTCGACGACCTCGCCGGCATACATCACGATCACGCGCGTGCAGTTCTCGGCCACGACACCGAGATCATGCGTGATGAGCAGCACGGATGTGCCGAGTCGCCTGGTGAGATCGGCGAGGAGCTCGAGGATCTGCGCCTGGATGGTGACGTCGAGCGCGGTGGTCGGCTCATCGGCGATGACGAGCGCCGGGTTCATGACGAGCGCCATGGCGATGACGACGCGCTGGCGCATGCCGCCGGAGAGCTGGTGCGGATATTCGCCGGCGCGCTGCTCGGGGGCGGGGATGCCGACGACCTTGAGCATCTCGATCGCCTTCGCCCACGCGTCGCGCTTGGACATCCCGGCGTGAATCCGTGCGACCTCGCCGATCTGATCGCCGATGGTGAAGACGGGGTTCAGGGCGGTCATCGGCTCCTGGAACACCATAGCGATGCGGTTGCCGCGCACGTGCTGCATCCCGCGCTCGTCGAGCCCGAGCAGGTCGCGCCCCTCGAAGCGCATCACGCTTCCTTCCTCGATGCGTCCCGGAGGCCGGACGAGGCGGAGGATCGAGAGCGCGGTCACGCTCTTGCCGCAGCCCGACTCGCCGACGACGCCGACCGTCTCGCCGACCGCGACCGAGAACGACACGCCGTCGACGGCGCGAGCGACGCCGTTGTCGGTGTAGAAGAAGGTGTGGAGGTTCTCGATCTCGAGCAGGGGCGTCGTCATGCCTCTGAGGCGAAGAGCGCGTCGGAGTCGTCGCGGGGAAGCTGCCGGGGATCGAATGCATCCCGCAAGGCGTCGCCCAGCGCGTTGCACGCGAACACCGTCACGAGAATCGCCAGTCCGGGAAAGAGCGTGAGCCACCACAGCTCGGCTACGCGCTCGGCGCCGTCCTGGATGATCGCCCCCCAGCTCGCCGTGGGCGTCGAGATTCCGACACCGAGATACGACAGCGCCGCCTCGAGCAGGATCACGTTCGCGATGCTCAGCGCCGCCGCAACGAGTGCGGGAGCGATCACGTTCGGTAGCACATGGCGGACCAGCACCCTCGGGGTGGGCACGCCGAGGGCACGGGCCGCGAGAACGAACTCGCGGTCGCGAAGGGCAAGGGTTTCGGCGCGCACCAGCCGGCTGACGGCGAACCATCCCGTTCCCGCCATCAGCAGCGTGAGCGGGACGAGGTCCAGCCGTCCCCAGAGCGACACGACCATGATCAGCACGAGCAGGCGCGGTACGGAGATCGCCGCATCGACGAGTCGCATGAGCACGGCATCGACGGCGCCGCCGAGGTATCCCGCCGCGATTCCCACGGCGATGCCGAACGTCATCGCCAGCGCGACGGAGCCCAGGCCTACGGCGAGCGAGACGCGACTGCCGTAGATCAAGCGGGAGAGCACGTCCCGGCTGTACGGATCGGTTCCGAACGGATGCGCCGCTGACGGCGGTTGGCTGTTGAGATGCTCGATGTCGAGGTGGGCCGTCGGGTCGTAGGGCGCGAGCAGCGGCGCGAGAATGGCGCCGAGCGTCACCAGCAGGAGAACGACGAGCGCGATGCGCGTGCGCGAGTCGCGGAACAGTGCACGCAGCATCGGGTGCGCGCCGATGCCCCGGCCCAATGCATCGGACGCGATCACGTCAGCCGACACGGATGCGCGGGTCGGCGAGCGCTGTTGCCAGATCCGCGAGAAAGGCGCCGACCGCAACGGCGATGCTCGACACGAGCACAGTCGCGGTGATGAGCAGATAGTCGCGCGACGAGATGGCATACACGGCAAGGAGTCCCATCCCCGGCCAGCTGAACACCTTCTCGATCAGCAGCGCACCCGAGAAGAGCGCGGGCAGATACAGGCCGGCGAGGGTGATCGACGGCAGGAGCGCGTTGCGGAGCGCATGACGTCGGACGGCGCGGCGACGGCTCAACCCTTTCGCGATCGCCGTGCGCATCCAGTCGCTCGGCAACACCTCGAGCAGCGCGCTGCGCTGGTGCCTCGAGATCGTCGCCGTCGTGAGCATGGTGAACGTGGCGACGGGAAGGACGAGATGCTCGATGCGATCGCGGGCGCGCGCCCATGGCCCCATGTAGTCGTGCAGCACCGGATCGACGATGCCGCTCGGTGGAAAGATCGGCAGCCGATAGGCGAAGACGATCAGCACCATCAGCGCCAACCAGAAGTCGGGCACGGAGAACAGCACGAGGAGCACGCGGCCGAGCCATCGGTCGCGCGCGCTGCCCGGTCGCTCGGACTGCAGCACGGCGACGACGATCCCCAGCGCGAAGCTCAGGGTCAGCGCGAGACCGACGAGGAGCAGCGTTCGCGGCAGTGCGTCGGCGATTACGTCGGCGACGGGCCGCCGGAGGGAGATCGAGTACCCGAGATCGCCGCGCACGGTGTTCGATATCCACCGCACGTACTGCTCGCCGAGTGGCCGGTCGAGACCGAACGAGGCGCGCCACTCCTGGCGCATCGCCTCGGTGATGCCTGGCCGGTCGAACAGCAGCGAGATCGGGTCGCCCGGCGCGAGGTGAACGAGCACGAAGGTGACCGTCGTGACGAGCAGCACGACGATCGTCGCCTGCAGCAGGCGGCCGGCGACGTAGCGTCGCACGGCCTACGGCGTCGGACGGAGTCCGATCCGATCCCGCGCAGTGCGCTCCGCGGCCGGGATCCACCAGTCGGCCATTCCCGACCAGTAGCCATCCGCGCGCAACGTGTTCGTGCGGATGCGCTTGTGCACACCGGCGACCGTCGGCGGTTCATACAGCCAGATGCCCGGTGCATCCTCGATGATGGTCTCGAAGGCGCGACGCAAGTAAGCGCGGGTGCGCCGGGGATCGAACGTCGCCGTCGCGCTGTCGAGGAGCGCGTCCACCAACGGATTGCTGTACGACGCGAAGTTCGATCCGTCCTTGCCGAGGCTACTGGTGGTCCAGCTCTGCTTGAAGCCCGATGGGCTGGGATCGTTGGCGTAGAGCTCTATGCTCGTATCGAAGCTGCGGTCGCCATTCCGCGCCATGAAGGTCGCGTTGTCTACCTCATCGATGCGCGCCGCTGCCCCGACTCGCTTGAACGCCTCCTGCAGGAGCACGGAATACTGCTTCCGCGCGGCGCTCGACACCGGCGTAGTGATCCCGAACTCCAGCCGGCGACCGTCCTTCGCGCGAACGCCGTCGGGCCCGAGGAGCCATCCCGCCGAATCGAGCAGCGCGCGCGCGCGAGCCGTATCGTATGGAATCTGGGGAAGGGTCGTATCGACGACCGGCAATGCGTGTGGAAACGGCCCGTACAATGGCGAGGCGTATGGGCCGAACACGTTCTTCAGCATCGCGCGGCGATCGACCGCCATCGTGAGCGCGCGTCGCACGGCGCGATCGCCGAAGATCGGGTGCGGCTGGCCCGGTTGCTTGCCGTCCACATTGTTCAGGGCCAGATACCCATAGCCGAGGGTCGCGTACGGCATCGCGCGCCGCGTCGTGTCCTTGGCGAGTTGGGCGATATGCTCCGGGCGGAGCTGCTCGAAGAAATCCGCGTCGCCGGCGAAGAAGCGCGTGATTGCCGTGTTGAAATCCGGCGTCGGCGTGTACACGATGCGGTCCAGCTTCGGCCGCCCGCGGTAGTTCGCGGTGTCGGCGACGAGCTCGAGGCGTTTGCCGTTCTCCCACCTGTTGAGCCGGAAGCGTCCGGAGCCGACGCCGCGGCGAGCCACCTCGGCCGTCTTCATCTGGACGGGCGGCGTGTTGTGCAGGACGTGCTCGGGGACGATCAGGACCTGATATACCAGATCGTAGAATTGCTCCGGCGTGTGGCGCTTGAAGTAAGCCACGGCGGTCAGCGAATCGCGTACCGCGACCGAGTCGATGTTCGAAATGAGCGGCAGATTGGGCGAGCCGAGCGCGGGATCCTTCATGAGCGCGAAGCTGTAGCGTACGTCGCTCGCGCGCACCGGGACGCCATCGTGCCAGTGGGCCCGCGGATCGAGATGGAACACGATCGAGAGTGAATCGGGCGCCCATTCCCACCGCTCGGCGAGCTGTCGCTTGAAGCCCCTGTCGCCGACCGAGTTCAGGTCGTCGCCGATCTCGGCAAGCCGATCGTAGAGCAGATCGGTGATCTGCCTCTCGATACTCATCCCGGCGAGTGGGGGGAGCAGGGTCGCTGGTTCGGCCGCCTGCGCGACGACCATCGTGCCACCGATGTCGTTCGGGCCGGCGGCAACCGGCTGCTGCTGCACGTCCCGACACCCGGCGAGCACCATGCCGGCGAGCGCAACGTGGGTCCACCGTGCGACATGCGGGCGGAACGAGCGGGGCTTTCGGATCATGGTGGCGTGAGTGAGGACGGAGTCAACGATGGGACGGCATCAGTGGACGGTCAAGCGAAGACGTCGTTCCGCGGCGCTCAACGTCGCCACGTCCACGCGGCGTCGCGATAACGTTCGGCGAAGTCGACGACGTCGCGGGCGACATCATCGTCGATCTCGAGCGCCGTCGCGTCCGGGTCGGCGAGGTCGCGCACGGCGGCGAAGAGCGCGTCGCCCACCTCGGCCATGACGGGTGCGCGGCCCAGCGCGTCACGCAGTGTGGCGGGTGGAGGTGTCGGAGCAACGGGCTCGCGCAGAAAGCGGGCGATCGTCGACTGGTCGTCGTCCACCAGAATGGAGCCGTGCTGCAGCATCGCTCCGCGCTCCCGCCACTGCGCCGAGCCCACGAGCTTTCGCCCATTCAGCGTCAACTCGCCCCTCGCCGGCTCGGCGAAACAGGGCGCGGCCGACGGCGCCGCCGCGCGCGTCGAGGGCGTGGCGGCATGTACGGACACTCCGAGCGATCCGAGCGCTCGGCAAAGCAGGGCGTTGATGCGAGCGTATTCCGTGACGAGGGCAACGGCGTCGTCACAGGCTGCGGTCACGCTATAGGTGATCTCGCGGTCGTGCAGCAGCGCACGCCCTCCGGTGGGGCGTCGGACGACCCCGACGCCGCGCTCGGCCAGCAGTGCCTCCTGGTACAGGCCGAGCGCCCGCTGGTTACGGCCGAGGGAGAGCGTCGGCTGCGACCACGCGTAGACGCGAAGAACCGTCTCGCCGGTACGCCGGGCGCGCGCCATGAGCGCTTCGTCGAGCGCCATGTTTTCGGGCCCACCGAGCGGTGGGGAGAGCAGCAGACGCCAGGGCAACCGTTCGGCGGCTATAATGAAGTATCGCGCGGAACGTCGCGCCTCGACCAAAGATAGCTTTGTGGGCGACGCCCCACATTCGGACGAATCACCGGTGCCGCCGGGCGCCTGAGGCTTGCATGTCGACCACCACGAGAGGCACCACCGTCACACCCGCGGACAGCTTCATACCGCGCCACGTCGGCCCGAGCGAGGCGGAGGTCGCGGAGATGCTCGCCGTCATCGGCTACGCGTCGCTCG
>DATEOG010000283.1:0-4549 GCA_035274345.1 Gemmatimonadaceae bacterium | reverse complement strand
TCACGAGTGGCTGTTCTGGGACAGCGGGGAGTTCATGAAGCAGCTGGGGCTCGCGAAGTAGCTGCGGGCGCCGGGGCGGTACCGAACGCCGACGGCAGGGCTGCAACAGAAGAATCCCGGTGTGATGTAGCTCGTGCGGTTGAAGGAACGCGGGCACGGCGTTGCGCCATGGTCTGATTTCGACTGGCGCGCACCGTGCCCAGCGTGTGGGTATGCAAGTGTCGCCGCGATCGCTGCTCGCCACACTCGCGCTCGCTGCAGCACTCGGCGGGTGCGCGAGCGTCGCGGCGAAGGCGTATCGCGGCCCGACGTCCGACCACTTCGACGGCCGGCACTTTCATAACCCGCAGCGCTTCAGCGACGCGATGATGAAGGACGCGGTGCGGCGGTCGCTGAGCATCCTGGCGGGCGACAGTCGCGGAGGCGCGAAGTGGGTGACGGCGCCGCCGGACACGCCGCCGCCACGCGTAGGCGGCGGACGTCTGCGCGTGACGTTCGTGAATCACGCGACGCTGCTCGTGCAGATGGACAGCCTCAACATCCTCACCGATCCGATCTGGTCGGACCGCGCGAGCCCGTTCTCGTGGGTGGGGCCGAAGCGGCGATCCCCGCCCGGCATCCGCTTCGAGGATCTGCCGCCGATCGACATCGTGCTGATCAGCCACAATCACTACGACCACATGGATCTGCCGACGCTCCGGCGGCTCGCCGAGGCGCATCATCCGCGCATCGTCACGGGGCTCGGCAACGCCGCGTACCTCACGCGTCATGGAGTTGCCGGCGCGCAGGACATCGACTGGTGGCAGTCGGTCTCACTCGGTCGCGGCGTGCGGCTCACGGGTGTGCCGGCGCAGCACTGGTCGGCCCGATGGATCAACGACAAGTGGCGCACGCTCTGGCTCGGGTTCGTCATCGAGAGCGAGTCGGGGCCCGTCTACTTCGCCGGCGATACGGGATTCGGTGAATTTCTCAATCTGATCCGCGATCGCTTCGGCCCACTGCGTCTCGCGATGCTGCCGATCAGCCCGGCGCGGCCGCGGAAAGTCATGGCGCCGCGACACATGTCGGCAGGAGATGCGGTGCGCGCGTACAAGCTGCTCAATGTCTCGACGGCGATCGGCACGCACTTCGGCACCTTCCGTCAGGGAGAGGACACCGAGCAGGACCCGGCGGACTCGCTCGCGCTCGCGACGAAGGAAGCGTGGCCGTGCAGCGTGCGCTTCTGGGCGCTCTACAACGGCGCGGCGCGGGAAGTGCCGCCGCTGTCCGCGCTCGCCGACGATCCTTGCCAGATGGCGACGACGCCTCGGCCGTCCGCGGCGGGCGCCGCATCCCAGAAATAGATGGTCGCGAGGTGGCGAGGCCCGGAGGCGATCAGCTTCCGAGTGTGTGCGTCAGCGTGGGTACCACGAAGGCACGAAAGCCCGCGTCCACCTCTCGCGCCGACAGCGTCGGGTGCTCGAGCCACCACTCGAGATTGAGCACGAAGGCGGCGGCGATGTGACGGGCCAATAGGTGCGGAGGGACGACGTCGCTGGATCCCCTGGCGCCGCGAAGCTCGTCGACGAGCAGTGATTCCAGCACGCGGCGGAGATGCTCGTGAACGGTGGCGCTCCCACCGGAATCGAGCGGCAGCTCGCCCTCGTCGCGAGAGCGCTCGATGTGCTCGAGGAAGGGGAGACTGAACCTGAGCAGCTCGTCGGTTCTCCCATGGAGGCACGCGGCGCGCGATGGCGCATCGAGGTGCAGCATCTTACGGATGCCGCGCTCGAGGAGCTCGTCCTTGTCGCGGTAGTGATCGTAGAAGGTGGAGCGCCCGACGTTGGCGCGTCCGAGGATCTCCTTCACGACGATGTCGTCGTACGGCTTCTCGTGCACGAGCGACGTGAGGGCGCCGTGCAGGAGAGCGCGGGTCTTCTGCACGCGCCGGTCGGGGCCGGAATTCATGGTCTTGACGTCCTCGGGTCGCACGCGATGCGCATGCCGAACATGCGCGGTGATGATGTCCGGAATCGTACTCGGCGCGGCGACCTGTTTCGCTCGCCGCGTTCGACGTTCGTATACTACGTCCACGTCGACCGACTTGCCGCAGGCGCGGACGTATGTCTCCCAATGGAGAGGACACGGATGACGACGACGGACGGTGTGGGGCTCGACACGAAGGGAATGGTGCTGCGTCGTGCGCAGGCGCGCTGGTACGATCTGCTCGCCGCGGCAGTCACGCTCGGACGCGAGCACGCGCTTCGTGAGCGCCTGGTGGAGGTCGCGCGACTCGTACCGGGCGAGACGGTGCTCGACGTCGGATGCGGCACCGGGTCGCTCGCGATCGCAGCGAAGCGGGCGGTGGGTGCGACAGGCGCGGTCACGGGCGTCGACGCATCGCCCGACATGATCGCGCTCGCGACTCGCAAGGCGACGCGCACGAATGCCGACGTGGGGTTCCGGATCGCGGTCGCCGAACGCCTCCCCGTCCCCGATGGTTCGTTCGACGTGGTGCTCGCCACGCTGATGCTGCATCACCTCCCCGGACCGGTGCGTCGCGAATGCGTCCGTGAGGCGCGGCGGGTGCTGAAGCCCGGCGGACGTATACTCGCCGTGGACTTCTCGAGGCCATCGTCACGAAAGGGTGGTTTGATCGCCAGGATGCACCGCCACGGCGGCGTGTCCGTCGATGCCATGGTGGCGCTGCTGCGCGACTCCGGCATGCGCGTACAGGAGACGGGATCTGTCGGAATGAGCGACTTGCAGTACGTGGTGGCCACGGCTCCCGCCGCGGGCGAGCAGGCGACGCCCGACGACACGATTCCTGCGACGCGCTCACTGCCGACGATCGCGCCGTCGCGATGGATCATTCCTCTGGTCGTGACCGCGGCGGTCGCGGCGCATCTGCTCGCGGTGCGGCGAGTCGCGGCGCACGTGACCCTGACGGCGGCTGGCCTGGGGGCGGCAGCGCTGCTCCTTGCGGTCGTCGCCGTGCATGTAGTGGCGGCGCGAAGGGCGAGGGAACACTAGGAAACGTTTGCGGGAGGGAGTTGGGAACAGATCTCGCCCTCACGCCGTCTCCTTTCCTGGACGGTGCTCCTCTCTCGCGCAGAGGTACGATGCACTCCCTTCATCTTTGGTCGCGGCCTCTGGCAGCGCTACTCGTCGCCGCGAGCGTCGCCTGCTCAGGTGGCGCGCTCCTCCCGGTCGACGCAGGGATCGGCCCGAACCCGACGCTCCCTGAGCCGCAGCGGGCGCTCATCCCCACGGTCAACGTCGTCGACGCGAAGGGATGGCCCGCGGGAGCCACGCCGACGCCTGCACCGGACCTCGGCGTCACCGCGTTCGCGCGTGGGCTGAACCATCCGCGCTGGCTGTACGTGCTCCCGAACGGCGACGTGATCGTCGCCGAGACGAACGCGCCGAAGCGACCGGACGACAACAAGGGATTGAAGGGGTGGTTCTTCAAGAAATTCCAGAAGAAGGCCGGCGGCGGCGTGCCGAGCGCAGAGCGCATCACGCTGCTGCGCGACGGGGACGGCGATGGCGTCGCCGAAACGCGCTCGGTGCTGCTGGCGAACCTGACGTCGCCGTTCGGGATGGCGCTCGTGGGCGACGCGCTCTACGTCGCCAACACGGATGCGCTCGTGCGCGTCCCGTACGCGCGCGGCGACACGCGCATCTCCGCGACGCCGACGCGCGTGACGGCGCTCCCCGGGGGCACGCTCAACCATCACTGGACGAAGAACGTCGTCGCGTCGCGCGATGGACGCACGCTGTACATCTCGGTCGGCTCCAACAGCAACGTCGCCGAGAACGGGATGGACAAGGAGACGGAGCGCGCCGCGATCCTCGAGGTGAACGCGGCCACGGGCGCACGCCGCGTGTTCGCCTCGGGGCTGCGCAATCCGGTCGGCATGGCCTGGGAGCCCGAGACCGGTGCGCTGTGGACGTCGGTGAACGAGCGTGACGAGCTGGGGAGCGATCTGGTGCCCGACTACATGACGTCGGTGCGCGACGGCGCGTTTTATGGATGGCCGTACAGCTATTACGGGCAGCACGTCGACGCGCGTCCGAAGCCGTCGCGCCCCGATCTCGTGGCCAAAGCGATCGTGCCCGACTACGCGCTCGGCCCGCACACTGCCTCACTCGGGCTCGCGTGGTCGCCCGACTCCGCGACGTCGCTCCCCGCACGGCTGCGACACGGGATGTTCGTCGGGCAGCATGGCTCCTGGAATCGTCGGCCGAGGAGCGGGTACAAGGTGATCTTCGTACCGTTCACCGGCGGGAAGCCCTCGGGCGCGCCGGTGGACGTGCTCACGGGCTTCGTACGCAGCGGCGGCGATGCCATGGGCCGTCCTGTCGGCGTGGCGATCGACGCGCGTGGTGCGTTGCTGATTGCCGATGACGTCGGGAATGCGGTGTGGAGGGTGACGGGGCGGTAGGGTTCGGCGTTGTGCTGGGTGGTGCCGCCGTGCGTTGGGCTCCGTGGACGGGCGTCCGCGAGCATCCCTTCCGGCGGCGAGACCCGGCTGCCGGCGCGCCTGCGGCGCGCGCAGCCATTAGA
>DATEOG010000282.1:0-7984 GCA_035274345.1 Gemmatimonadaceae bacterium | reverse complement strand
GCAGCAGCCAGAGCGTCCGGCCTTCGAGGCTCACGCTCGGAAAGATGAACCGCGCCGCAACCGACGCGAGCACGAAGCCCGCCAGCACGAGGTTCAGGAACGGAATGACGTTGACGAGAAAGAACGTGACACCTTCTCCCTTCAGGGGCAGGTACTTGATGTTGAAGACGTAGACGATCACGAGCACCGTCAGGAGAATCAGCTGCGACCACTGCGTGGTGTCGCGGAAGAACAGTCGCAGCTCCTTGAGCACGAGCTCGCGGCGCAGGATGCCCAACGGCGAGAACAACTTGTGACCGAGTCGGCCGAAGCCGCCGCTGCGTGCCCAGCGTTCGCCGCTTTCCTGCGCCTTGCTGAAACCGATCGGGTAGAGCCTGCGGTGGAGCAGGGCGCCGAGCACGAATGCCGCCGCGGCCGTCGTCCACAGCAGGTACACGGGCAGAAGCGATGGACGATCGTTCAACCACGACAGGACCGCGCGCTGCACCCACTCGCTCGGCAGGAAGGGCGACGTCGGCGTCCGCAGCACGGTGACGAATTCGACCAGCGAGCGGAATCCCTCGGGACGTGCCAGCCGCTCCGGGCGCACGATGCGGAACAGAAGCACGATGCCGCCCGCCGCCAGCACCGCGATCACGCTCAGGATGTCGCGCGTGCGTCGCGCGGGAAACACGTTGACGAGGATCAGCGTGAGCGCGCTCCCGATCACCGCCGGCACGACGAGGAACGGCACGAACACACCGATCACGAGCAGGGGGAACAGCCAGCCGCCGTGATACGCCGACCCGAAGGCGGCGAACATCGGAACCGCCAGCAGCACCACCATCCAGCTCGAGTTGACTCCCGTCTCGAGCAGCTTGGCGCCGTACAGCTTGAGCCAATCCACCGGTGCGCCGACGAGCAGGTCGAGGTCGCGCGCCAGGAAGAAGCTCGACAGCGCGGTGATGACGTTCGACAGGAGCAGGATCGAGAAGAACCCGATCAGGATCATCCCGAGGAGCTTGCCGGCGAGGAACGGGCCGAGGTCCGGCACGCCGCGGAAATACACCAGCAGCTTGTAGAGCAGGGTGTAGATGAACGCCCAGAACAGCATGCCGATGAGCGCGAGCAGGAAGAAGCGCGCGCCGCGTCCCCGTTCGTTGGCCATGGCGCGGGCACGCGCCGTCAGCCACTTGGGGCGAAGGAGCAGCGAGATCGGTGGATCTGGCCGTCGTGCTTCGGCCTCAGGCATCCAGGACCTCGACCAGCTCCCGCGCCGCGTTCTCGCCGGTGAGGCGCAGGAAGATCTGCTCCAGCCCTTCCGTACCTGCTTCGGCACTGCGTCGCAGCTCGTCCATCGTGCCGCAGGCGCGGATCGTCCCGTGCGCGATGATCGCGACGCGATCGCACATCGCTTCCGCTACTTCCAGCGTGTGCGTGCTCATCATGATCGTGTTGCCGCGCCGCGTGTACTCGCGGAACAGGTCCTTCAGGATCCTCGCCGCCTTCGGGTCCAGACCGACCATCGGCTCGTCCACGACGATCACCTCCGGTCGATGCACGAACGCGCTCGAGATGATCAGCTTCTGGCGCATCCCGTGGCTGTAGCTCTCCACGAGCTCGTCGCGCCAATCCTCGAGGTCGAACAGCGCCATCAGCTCGCGCGCGCGATGCTCGACCTCCGGCCCGTCCTGATCGTACAGGCCGGCGACGAATCGCAGGAACTCCGATCCGGTCAGCTTCTCATAGATGAACGGCCGGTCCGGGATGAATCCGAGGCGCTGCTTGGCGCCGATCGGATCTTTGAGGATATCGACGCCCGCCACCGTGATCTCGCCGGATGTCGGACGGAGAATCCCCGCAATCATGCGCAGGGACGTGGTCTTGCCGGCCCCGTTCGGACCGAGGAAGCCGAACAGCTCCCCCTTCGGCACTTCGAGGTTGATCGCGTCGACGGCGGTGAAGCTGCCGTAGTTCTTGGTGAGCCGGCGAAGGCTGATCATACCGAAACGGATGCGGCGCCCGGTGCTGGGGCACCTCGGTGACCGAGATGACGGATTGCTTCCATAGGACGAAGCAGGAGGGCCCGAGGTCCCAAGTTTGGCCGGTGGCTGGCCCCTCAGGAGGATCCGGAGGCCCGCGCGCATTGCATAGCGCAACGCGCGTCGCGCGCCCTCAGTTCGCCGAGACCACGTCGATCTTGAGCGGCCCCATGAGCCTGAGGAGCTCGGCCTGACGCCCGAGCCCTCCGACGGTCATGCGCAGGTGCGCCGCGTCGGCGGGGAACTGGCCGAACGTCGGGTCGGTCGCCACCCACCGCTCCAGCCAGATCTCCGGCCAGGCGTGGTAATAGAACTTGCCGTCCACGTACGCGAGTCCGGCCGCCACGCGTGCCGGTATGCCCGCCGCGCGTGAGAGCGCGACGGCGAGCTGTGTGTGCTCGTTGCAGTCGCCCCGCCGCGCCTCCAGCGTCGCGAGCGCGCTCGGCACGCCGATCGTGATCGACTTCCGAAGGGAGTCGTAGACCCAGCTGTTGATCCGCTGCGCCACCACCCGCGGATCGGTCTCGTCGCCGCGCAGACGCCGCGCGAGCGCGACGATCTTCGGGTTGCTCACCTCGAGCAGAGGTTCCGCGTCGAGGAACAGCGCCATCATGGATCCCTTGGCGCCGTTGGGCAGCGCGTAGGCGGCCTTGAGCGCGTCGGCGTTCTCGCGCGAGATCGTCAGCGTGTCGCCGCGCAGGCGCTGCCGGTAACCCTTGATGTCGAGGCCGGACAGGTCGGCGCCCGTCAAACGGACGCGCAGCGTCCCGATGTCGTTCCCGAGCCGCTTGCTCGCTGCGATCGCCGTCGATTCGTAGATGTCACGGTCGGCGGACACGCCGCTGCCGCGCTTGCCCGCGTCGGCTTTCCAGTTTTCGAACGCAACCTCGTATGGACGCCGCTCGAGCGTCATGCCGAGCAATTGCGTGGCGATCACGAGCCGCCCCTGTGCGTCGACCCAGCCGCGGAAGCCCGACGCACCCGTCGCGGAGTCCGTCGCGAAGCGCCAGGCGCGCACCGTGTCGGGGCGCGCGCCCGTCCAGCGCGACTTCGCTGGGTCGAACACACTGCTGTCCGGGACGACGAACACGCTCTCCGCGTCGATCGTCACGTGCAGCTCCTTCGGTGCGAGCGAGATCGGGTCGAAGACGGGCAGCGTGATCCGCGCGCCTTTCTTCGGCCGTTCGCCGAGTGCGACCGCGAGCGGCACCAGCGTCGGAAGCAGAACCGGGCCATCCAGACGCACGACGTGCGAATCGACCTGCGACTTCGAGCTCCGCACGGCGACGACGAGCAGCGTATCTCCCAGCACCTGCCCGCTCGCGTCGATTGGAGCGAGGCCCGCGTCCACCTGCATCTTGAACCGGTTCACGCGAAGCGCGCGCGTGAGCTCCACCTCCGTCCTGGCCGTCGCCCGATGAAGCTCGCCGGCAATCGGCAGGTCCGCCACGAGGTAGTCGTGCACCGAGATGCCGCCGTCGGTCGTGTCGATCGTCGACGACGCGAAGCCGATCTGCTGGCCCTGCTGCAGAACCGCGTAGTAGCTCGCACCGGGCGAGACGCTCATCCCGGCTTCCCGCAGCTTCTCCATGTGCGGGCGGAACAGCTCCTTCTTGGCGAGCAGCGCGAGTCCTCCGACCCACAGCCCGAGCACGCCGGCGCCCAGCCGTCCGCGCCGGCTCGAGACGGCGCTCACGCGACGCTCCGCGCGATGGCCGTCTCCAGCGCGAACGCCTCGTCGGGCGTCTCGGCCACCAGGGTGACTCGAGTGGGAAAGGGGGCGGTGCCGCAGTGACGGGCCAGCTCGTCGGCCATGAGATGCGCGCTCTCGTCGATGTCCAGGTTCCCGGCGCCCAGGCCGAGAGGCGGGATCGCGACCTCGGCGATCTGCCAAGCAAGGACTCGCTGGAGCGCGCTCCGCAACGCACGTCGCACCCCTTCCCGAGATACGCGTTCCGTCGGGCTGGTGACGATCGCATGCACCAGCAGATCGACCGGCAGCTCACCCGCAGCCGTCACGATGGCCGAGCCCACGGCCAGCGGCTCCGAGAGTGCCAATTGGTCGAACAGCGCCTTGCCGGCGGCCAGCTCGAGCCGGCGGAGCAGTGGCGTGGTCGCGCCGAGCGTCGAGTTGGCCGGGCGCACGATCGCGTCGCCCGAATAGAATGCGAGGTCCTCGACGCGAACCTCGATCACCGACTCTGAGCCGCGCGCGCCCTTCGGTACGCCGCCGCGGCCTCGGCGTTCCGACCCAGCCGGTCGAGCACCACACCGATGCGGAGCAGAGGCCGCGCGTTCGTCGGCTCGAGCTGGGCCGCGCGCTCGTACGCTCCGAGCGCGGCCGGCAGGTCGTCCACGGCGTTGTACGCGTCGCCGAGGTGATAGTGCGCCGCCGCGTGCTGCGGGTCGGCGGCGACCGCGGCACGCAGCGGGTCGATCGCCTCGCGCCAGCGCGCGCGCTTGCAGAACAGCACGCCGAGCTGCACCTGCACGTCGGGATTCCGGTCGGCGAGCTTCACCGCTCGCTTCAAGTCCGCCTCCGCCTGATCGTACTTGGCGCGCGTGATGTAGAGCGCCGCACGACTGCAGAGATTCGGAACGTCCTCCGGCGCGATCTCGAGCGCGCGCGTCAGCTCCGTGATGGCCCCCTCCAGGTCTCCCTTCTGCGCGAGGAGGTCCGCCATCACCTGGCGCGCGCGCACCTGTTTGGGCTCCCGCGCGATGAGCGCGCGCAGAATCGTGAGCGCCGCCGTCATTTCGCCGACCTGGGCCAGCTGGCGTGCCTGCTGCATCGCGTCGTTCGTGCGATCCGCGCGCGGAGGCCCGCCCCGCTCGTCGGCTGAGGGAACCGGTCGCTCCTGATCCGCGCCGGCGGCGTTCGTCGTGCGCTGCGGTACGGGCGTCTCGCCCGCGCCAGTCGTCTCGGGATGCGTCATGCTGCTGTCAACTCCAACGTCGGCTGCGGTGCTGCTGCTCGGACGCTGCATCGGCGCGGCGTCCACGACTAGGCGAGAGCGAGTGTCGTCTCGCCGTTGATCCACTCCAGGTATTTCGCGTTCCCTGCGGTCACCGGCAGTGCGAGCAGTTCGGGCACCTTGTATGGATGAAGCTCGGCGAACGCCAGCTGCAGCGTCTCGAGCCGCGCCGACCGCGTCTTGAGGAGCACGACCGCCTCCTGCTCGTCCGCGATCTTTCCTTGCCACCGATATAGCGATCTACCCCCGGGCAAGACCGTGCCGCAGGCCACAAGTCGCCGCTCGAGCAGCGCGCGAACGAGTGTCACGGCCTCGTCCGTTGAAGCGAGCGTCGTCATGACCACGATGGCGTCAGTGTGTGGCATCGGCGGGGCGAAAGTCGCGCGGAGCAGGGAAGGAACGGCTCGCGCGGAGCGAGCACGCTGGAGGCGGCGAGCCTAATCTAACGTGCGCTACGCGTGACTTGTCTCCCCACGGTCCGAAAGCGAGCTTTCCCTGGTTATGGCAGAAGACGCATTGATCGTTCGCGGCGCGCGTGAGCACAACCTGCGCAACGTGGATGTCACGATCCCCCGGGACCGCCTCACGGTCATCACGGGACTGTCAGGCTCGGGCAAGTCTTCCCTCGCCTTCGACACGATCTACGCCGAAGGGCAGCGGCGCTACGTCGAGTCGCTCTCCGCCTACGCGCGTCAGTTCCTCGGGCTGATGGAAAAGCCCGACGTCGACGCCATCGAGGGTCTCTCGCCGGCGATCTCCATCGAGCAGAAGACCGCGGGCCACAACCCGCGATCCACGGTCGGGACCGTCACCGAGATCTACGATTACCTGCGCCTGCTCTTCGCGCGCGCCGGTACGCCGCACTGTCCCAACTGCGGACGACCCGTTCAGCGGCAGAGCCCGGCGCAGATCGCCGAGACGGTGCTCGGATGGAAGGCCGACACGAAGATCGAGATCCGCGCGCCGCTGGTGCAGGGACGCAAAGGGGAGTTCCGCGACCTCTTCGAGTCGGTGCGCAAGCAGGGCTTCATCCGCGCCTATGTCGACGGCTCGCTCATCGAGGTCGCCGATCCGCCGAAGCTGAACCGGCGACAGAACCACTCGATCTCCGTCGTCGTCGATCGCCTCGTCGTGCGCAAGGACGATCGCGCGAGGCTCACCGACTCCGTCGAGACGGCGCTCAAGCTCGCCGAAGGGCTCGTCGAAGTGTTCAACGCCGAGACGTCAACCGTCGAGACCTTCTCCGAGAAGTACGGCTGCCCCGTTTGCGGCATCTCCATGCCGGAGCTGGAGCCGCGTCACTTCTCATTCAATTCCCCGTTCGGGGCATGCACCACCTGCGGCGGTCTCGGCACGCGCCGCCGCGTCAGCGAGGAGCTCGTGCTCGGCGATCCGCGCATCTCGATCCTCGAGGGCGTCGTGCTGCCCTGGGGCGAGCCCTCGGGCTATCTGCGCAAGGTCGTGCTCCCCACGCTCGCGCGGCAGTTCAAGTTCGATCTCAACTCTCCCTGGGGAGAGCTCGCCGCGTCGGTGCGCGAGTGCCTGCTTCACGGCGACGCTGGTCATGGCGGCGGCAAGAAGAAGAAGGGCGACGCGGCGTGGGAGGGGATCCTCGCCAACGTCGAGCGCCGGTACGAGGAGAGCGACTCCGACATGGTGCGCATGGAGCTCGAGGCGTTCATGCTCGCCGTACCCTGCTCGGACTGCAGCGGGCAGCGGCTCAAGCGCGAGTCGCTCGCTGTCACGATCGATGGGCGCAACATCGGCGCGCTCGTCGACCTGCCGATCACGGAGTCGCTCTCGTTCTTCGACCGGGTACCCGTGAAGGGCGAAGGGCGCGCGAACGGGCTCGATCCCGAGATCGCCGCCCCCATCTTGAAGGAAGTGCGTGAGCGGCTTCGCTTCCTCGTCGACGTCGGCCTCGACTACCTCACGCTCGGCCGCTCCGCCGAGTCCCTCTCGGGCGGCGAAGCGCAGCGCATTCGGCTGGCGACGCAAATCGGCTCGCGGCTCGTCGGCGTTCTCTACATTCTCGACGAGCCGTCGATCGGGTTGCACCAGCGCGACAACGCGCGGCTGCTGGCCACCCTCGAGCAGCTGCGCGATCTCGGCAACACAGTCATCGTGGTCGAGCACGACGAGGAGACGATGCGCGCCGCCGATCACGTCATCGACATGGGCCCCGGTGCGGGGAAGCATGGCGGCGAGGTGATCGCTGAGGGCACCGTCGACGAGATCGCACGTGCGCCACAGTCCATCACCGGCAAGTACCTGAGCGGCGAGCTGAAAATCGAGCTCCCTGCCGAACGTCGCCGATTCGACTCCAGGAAGACGATCCGCATCCAGAACGCGCGCGAGCACAACCTGAGAAACGTCGACGTCGAGATCCCGCTCGGGCTCTTCGTCGCCATCACCGGTGTGTCCGGATCCGGAAAGTCCACGCTCATCGAAGACATCCTGCATCAGTCGCTCGCGCGCCACTTCTACCGCGCGCGCGTCATCCCCGGCCTGCACGACCGCATCACGGGCCTGGAGCACATCGACAAGGTCATCGACATCGACCAGAGTCCGATCGGCCGGACGCCGCGCTCCAATCCGGCGACTTACACTGGTCTGTTCACGCCGATCCGCGAGCTGTACGCCGAGCTCCCCGAGGCGAAGATCCGCGGGTACGGGCCCGGCCGCTTCTCCTTCAACGTCAAGGGCGGACGCTGTGAGGCGTGTCAGGGCGACGGCCTCGTGAAGATCGAGATGCACTTCCTCCCCGACGTCTACGTCCCGTGCGAGGTGTGCAAGGGGAAGCGATACAACCGCGAGACGCTCGAGGTGCGCTTCAGGGGACAGAGCATCGCCGACGTGCTGGAGATGACCGTCGAGGATGCACTGTCCTTCTTCGAGAACCAGCCGCGCGTGCGACAGAAGCTCGAGACGCTCAACGACGTCGGGCTGGGATACATCCACCTCGGCCAGAGCGCCACGACACTGTCC
>DATEOG010000281.1:0-7786 GCA_035274345.1 Gemmatimonadaceae bacterium | reverse complement strand
CGAACCTCAGCGCGCAGGTGACGCGATCTCGCGGTTGCGCTTGAGGAACGCGAGGAGGATGCGCTGGATCTCGCCGCCGTCCTTCGCCTCGGGAGCCGGGATCCACTCCGTCGAGCCGTAGCCGTACGAGCGATACCGTCGGCCGTCCCACGCCTCCACCGTCAAACCGTTGCCATCCAGGCTCACGATGTTGCCGATCGAGGGCAGCTCGCTCGCGTCGGGAAGCGTCCACACGTGGTGCGCTTCGAGCTCGCGCAGGAGCTCGCGCCACCCGGGATCGTGCCGGTATCGTGAGGTGCACACCGCGACGAGCTTGTTCTGGTAGCCACGCTGGGCTCCGGGAAAGTGCAACGTGTCCGTCAGGACGTGACCGCACGCGAATGCAGAGTGCAGCCAGGCGGGGACCGAGTCCATGAACGCGCGCCAGGACGGGTTCACGTCGCGATCGGGAAGCGTCTGCGTGAGGTAGCGGATCACCTCCCCGTCCACTCGCTCGCCGTCTATCGCGATCCGAACGAGCGTGTACGGAATGGCGATGCCGCCTCCCCTCCAGAGCCGAAGCTCTCGTCCGCGTTTGGGAGGATTCGCCCGCAGCACCGGAAAGCGTCCGACGCGCGCGATCAGATCCAGCGTCTCGGTCTCGTGCGGTGCACTGTCGGGCCTCGTACCGCGTGCGAACTTCGGTGGAATCGTCTCCGGCGTGAACGGTACCTCGCGGAGCGTGAAACGCACCCGCGTCGTGTCGCCCGCGCGAACGACGACGCTGTCCGAGACGATCATCGCTCCGAGGCGCAGCGCCACGATGCGATACGTGCCCGGCCGGAGACGTTCGAATGTGAAGACTCCGTCCCGGTCGCTGAGCCGCCGCGAGTCCGTGCCGGATATGCGGATGGTCGCGCCCGACAGCCTCCTGGCCGCGGTATCCACGACGACGCCAGTGATCGTGCCGACGGCCTCCTGAGCACCCGTCGTGCCGGGCACCGATTGCGCCAGAGTCGAATCGCTGGCGCCGAGCATCAGAGCCGACAGCGCGAGTAGTGGCACACCCGCGCATCGAGCAAAGGCCAAGGCGCATCGCCCGCTACTCACTGAACATCCCGTCGTACTTCCCCTTCGCCAGCGCCGCGTCGAATCGCTCGGCGATCTTCAGCACCAGCCGCGAGTCCTCGCCGCGATCCATGTAGATCCCGACGCGATGACCGCTGTCGTCGTGGATCACGCTCACGTGCTGTTCCTCGATCGTCACGCGATAGCCGATGGCCTGCTCGTCCGCCGCCGTGCGCGTCGCGCCCATCTCGTCGCGCAGGAAGGCGACCAGCGCCTGAAACATCGCCTCGCCCGCCGGCTCGACGTGGTACTCGCGGTAACCACCGCTCGACGTCGTCACCGTGCCGCGATGGGGCAGCGGCGTCACCTGCTCACGCGCGACGAGCCGGAAGGAGCCGTCCGTCTCGCGCTGCCACTCGTAATAGTGGTTGAGCCACTCGGGATCGAGCGCGCTCGCGGCGCCGGGTCGCGTGCGCTCGACGTCGATCGGCACGGTGAGTGTCGTGCCGCGCTCGACGTCCGTCGTCACCAGGACGCGGCTCTCGTCGTCCTCGGCGAATCCGACTCGCACGAACTGGCGCCCGTCGGGCGAGATGCCGAGCGGCCGCACGTTCGGATCGATCGTCACCTCGCTCGGCGTCGTGAAGCGTCGCACCGCGGGCGGCTGCGTCGTCAGGAGCGCGTCGTGAAAGTAGTAGACGCCTGGCTCCGCGAACGTCGTGCGGTCGACCGTACCTGGCGCCACGTGGGCCGTGCGCGCCCGATGAAAGCGCGCCACGTCGTTGGTGATCGGCGGCACGTCGCTCAGCGGCACTCCTTGCGACACGAGCTCGACACGCACGTGATCGCCCTTCGAGATCACGAGGTACACCGGCCCCGCGTCGAGCTCGGTCGCGGCGTGCACGACGAGCGCGTCGGGGGCACCAGGCAGCAGCGCGACAGACTCCGCGCGGTCGAACCGCACCCGCAGGCTGTCGCCATACTCGCTCGTGCCGTCGATCGTCACGCGGTTGCCGCGATGCGTGATGAGAAAGCGCCCGATCGTCGCGAGCGCACGGAACCCGTCCGTCGTCTCGTAGTCGTAGAACCCGTTGGCGAGGGTGGCGATCTCCCACGGCCCGAACTTCTGCGTCCGCACGGGCTGGCTCACCGGCAGCACCTTGAACCGCATCCTGAATCCGTCGGGGAGTTGCGTGCCGTCGCGCGAGCGCGGCATCCACGGGCTCCACGCGAGCTGCGCTTCCCCCGGATGACCGGGGAGCGGAACTATCCAGCCCTTCGCGCCTTCCGGCTGCGGATCCATCGTGAGCATCCGGTCGCCGCGGCTCGTGTACACGGCCACTGCGCCCGGCACTCTCCACAGTCCCTCCTCGCGCCGTGCGTCCTCCGTCCACAACGCACCCACTCGGCTGTTCCTCGCTATGCGCCCCGAGACCGAGGAGAGACGAATTCGGCGCGGCGTGGTGTCCGTCGCCGGCGAGACCGTCGCCGACTCGGGCCACCGGATCTCGACCACGAGCAGCATCCGCTCGCCGCCAATCGTTGGTGGCACGTCCGCCGCGAGCCGCGCGATGCCGCCCACTATGACCGCGATCGCGAGCAGCATCAGCTGCGAGGCCAGCAGCGCCTTCCAGAACCCGAAGTCGAACGACGCGGCCGCGACGCGGCTGAGAGCGAGACCGAGCACGAATCCCAGTATCGCCCCGAGGAGCGCGAACGCGACGACGAAGTATCCGGCCCCTCCCTCGAACGACGACACGCGGTACCAGCCGACCGCGAGCGACGCGAGGGCGCCACCGAGCACGAGCCCGACGGCGGCGGTGAGCAGCGCGACGGCGATCGAGGCGAACCAGGACATCAGGTAACGAGCTTGCGCATGCCTTTCCCGGCGCTGGGATCACGTTCAACTTTCAATCGTCAAGATGCAGTGGACCGTCCTATCCCGCGAGCCGCCATCCGTGCCCGAGCCCACGCCGTCCCACCGCGATTCCGCGTCCGCCGCGCGTCCCGAGTCTCCACTCGAGCGCTTCGAGCGAAGCCTGTTCATCGGCTACGAGCAGTGGCACGACGGCACCACCTACGACATCGACGCGCTTCGCGAGCTGACGGCCGATCAGCGACGCGGCGTCGAGGCGCGGCTCGTGCCGCCGTCCGGTTGGCGCGACATCCAGGCGCTCGCGGTGCTCGCGTCGCTCGGGAGCGCCTCCGCCACCACCGAGCTTCGCAAGGGCGCGACCGCCGGATCGTCCGAGATCCGTCTCGCCGTGATCCGGTATGCACCGAAGCTCGTTGACGATTCCGCACGCACGGCAGCGCTCGTGGAGGCGCTCGACAATGCGACGGCGTTCGACGACTTCACCACCACCCTCCAGCAGGTCGAAGCCTTCCATCCGAAGCCGGTGATCGATGCGCTCTGGCGCGGGATCGAGTCACGGCAGGGCGACGTCGCCGTGCACTATGCGGGGATGCTCGCCTTCCTCTATGGCAAGGCCGACTCGAGCTTCGACTGGCACCTGCGGCCGCTGTTTCTGAAGTTCAACACCACGGACGACGTGCAGCGCCGCGCCGCCGTGAGCGAGCTGCGCAAGCGCGTGGAAGTGGACGCGACCGGCTGAGGTCAGCGGCGCCGCTCGTCGAGCGATACGCGGATCGCGGGATGGAGCTCGAGCGAACCGACGCGGATTGGTCGATCGCCTTCGAGCTCGATCCACCTTCTTCCCGCCGGCATGATGGCGCCCGCCGCGGCGCCGACGAGCGCGCCCGTCGCGGCATACACCGTCGTCTTGATCCCCCTGACGTATCTGTCGTCGGCGCTGCATCCCAGGCTTCCGCATCCGCCGCCCCGGCCGATGACCCCTCCCGCGACGGCGCCGATGATGAGACCGATGGCGGTGTGCTTCAACCGCGATCCCCGATCGCCTGAGTGAACGCGAACGCGCGCGACGTGGCTGCCGCTCGTGCAGCTCTCCGACCTGTTGAGCAGCAACGTGTCGCCGACGATCGCACCGAGCCACGCCCTGCAGAAATGGCTAAGCTGCGGATCTCCCGGTCCGACGATGCGCGCCTCGACGAGCTCACCCACCTGCGGCGCATGCTGTCCCAGCGCCGGTGTGCTCAGTGATGCCGCAGCCAGCGCCACAGCACAATGGATCGTACCAACGACGCGAGCCACGGATGTCGTCTTTCTCAATCCAGATCGACGTGGATTCGCGTCACGGCTGCCGGATCGGCGTCCCATCCGCGCAGCGCGTCCGCTGCCTCGTCCATCTTCACGACGCGAGTCACCGCGTCCGCGACGGGAAATCCCTTCCCCCGCAGCAGCGCGAGCACCGCACGGAAGTCGGCAGTAGTCGCGTTGCGCGCGCCTAGGACGTCCAGCTCCTTCCGGACGAACTGCGTGGTGTCGAAGCTCACCGGCGCCTTCGCGTAGCCGATGTACACGACGCGACCCGCGACGGCCACCTCGGCCACCGACGCGAGAAACGTCTCGGGCAGTCCCACCGCCTCGATGACGACGTCCGGCCCCTCACCGCCCGTCAGCTCCTGCAGCCGATCATGGAGCGAGCTGCTTCGCGAGTTCACGACGTGCGTCGCACCCGCTCGCCGCGCCATCGTGAGCTTGGCGTCGTCGACGTCCACCGCGACGACGGTGGCTCCCGCGCGAATCGCACCCGCCACGGCGCCGAGTCCCACTGCTCCCGTGCCGATCACGGCGACGACGTCGCCCTCCTCCACGCGGCCGCGCGCCACGGCGTGAAATCCGACGGCGAGCGGCTCGACGAGCGCCAGCTCGCGCCGGTCGAGCCCTTCGCCTGGGAGCAGTGTCTGTCAGGGCAGCGTGATGCGCTCGGTGAGCGCGCCGTCGCGCTGTACGCCGAGCGTCTGGTTGTTGCGGCAGGTGTTGACGCGTCCGCGCCGGCACGCCGAGCATTGTCCGCACGCGGTGTAGGGCACGACCGTCACGTGTGCGCCGACACTGATCTCACGTGGCACGCCTTCGCCGACTTCCTCCACCACTGCGGCGATCTCGTGGCCGGGCACGCGCGGGTACGACACGAGCGGGTTGAGCCCGCGGAAGGTGTTGAGGTCCGACCCGCAGAACCCGACCGTGCGAACGCGCACGAGCACCTGCCCAGCGGCGAGCGTGGGCTCGGCGAGCGTTCCGAGCCCAGCTCGGCCCGGCGAATCGATCACGACGGCGCGCATCACGACCTCATCCCGTGACGAGCCCGCGCCCGGAGATCTCGAAGGTGTAGACGTAGTCGCCCGGACGCCGCTCCGGCAGCTTGATCGCGAGGCCGGCGGCGGTGCGCGTCTGCTCGAGTGGAGCGGATGCGCCAAGCAGCTCGACGCGCTCCACCTGCCCCGGTGCATGCGGTGATCCGGCCGCAAGTGATTTGATCGTGAGCGTGCCCGACTCCGGCCACGCGAGCGCGAACGCATAGAGCTTTCCACCCTTCTGCACGAATCGCAGATCCTCGCCCGTGTACGGCTTGTTGCGTCCCTCGTTGAACCCCTGCGCGCGCAGCGGCTCCTGTGCCTGCACCGATGGACCCTCGCCGAACACGGCCCACGGCCGGCTCGCGTAGATCGCGCGCGAGTTCGCATTCATCCACCGGCCGAAGTCGGCCACGAACGCCAGCTCGTCGTCGTCGGGCGCGCCCGAACCAGGCAGCGGGACGTTGAGCATGAGATTCCCGTTCTTGCTCACGATGTCCACCAGCATCTGCGCCACCATCTGCGCGGACTTGTAGCCGTGGCGCGCGAACACGGGGCGCGAGTAGTGCCATTCGCCGATGCAGGTGTCCGTCTGCCAGGGCAGCGGCATGATGTCGGTGGCGGCGCCGCGCTCGATGTCCCACACCATGCACTTGCGCTGCTGCTCGTTCAGCACCTTGCCCGTGAGCACCGCTTCGAGCCCGCCACCGTGCCGTCGCATGTTGCCGTTGTAGAAGTGCGCGGCGATCCGCAGGCCGACGTCGCTCACCGGGTCGAGCGGCAGGCGGTGGTCGTCGAAGTAGAGCAGGTCGGGCTCGTAGCGATCGATCAGGTCGATGGTGCGCGCGAAGTAGCGCTCGCAGTACGCGCGGTCGGGGATGCTGCTCCCCTTGCTCGCGTCCCAGTCCCACTCGAGTTGCCGACCCGGCGCGTGACGCTGCTCGTACAGGTCCTGCGGGTCGAGCCCGTCCCACCACTGACCCTTCCCCTGTGCTCGGTTCAGCTTGCCGTCGTACGCCACGCCGGCCATCGGCCCGTCCTTGTCGGCGCCCTGCGCCACCTCGTACCAGCTCCACGCGCGCGATGCGTGCACCGACACGCCGAAGCGCATCCCCGCTCGCCGAGTCGCGCGCGCCCAGCCACCGACGAGATCCTTCTTGGGACCGAGACGCACCGAGTTCCATGGTTGGTGCTTCGAGTCCCAGAGATCCATGTTGTCGTGGTGGTTGGCGAGCGCCATGAAGTACTGCGCCCCCGCACCCTTGTAGAGCGCCACGAGATCGTCCGGTCGCCACTCCTCGGCGCGCCACTGGCGGATGATGTCCTTGAACCCGGACTTCGACGGATGCCCGTAGCGCGCCAGGTGCGCCACGTACTGGCGCTGACCGGGAACATACATGTTCCGCGCGTACCAGTCGCCGTACTCGGGCACGCACTGCGGGCCCCAGTGCGCCCACATGCCGAACTTCGCGTCGCGGAACCAGTCGGGCGTCCGGTACTGCGCCAGCGATGCCCACGTCGGCTCGAACTCGGCGGCGCGGGGGCCGGCCGGCCGACGTTGCGGGACGTTCGGCAGCCAGAGTCCGGCCGCGGCGGCGGCACCGGTGTGAAGAAACTCGCGGCGGGTGGGCGACATCACGCTCCTGTGCGTTGGGATCGATCGCAGCATGCGATCTTGATCCGCGCGCGACTTTGCGTCAAGACACGGCTTTCGCGCAGTGCGCCGAACGCCGAAGTTCCTCCGATGACCCGACGGATTGACATCGCTCGGCGAGGCCGGACATTCGGGCGGCTGCGGGTCTCGCCACCACTTCCGAGCTCGATCACCATGCGCACTTCGATGCGACTTCTCTCCGCTTGCCTCCGCACGCTCGCGCTCGCCTCACTCTGCACCACCAGCGTGCTCGCGCAGGAACCCGCCGCGACGGCGCCGGCGGGTCCGAGACGCTCGCCGCCCATCACGCTGGGGCCGGACGACGTGCGCGCCGTTCCCGACGCGCCGGCGGGCTTCAACGCGAGACGCGACGGCATCCCGCATGGCATGATCGACGTCATCGAGTACGACTCGAAGACCGTCGGGACGCGACGCAAGATGCTCGTCTACACGCCGCCCGGGTACACGACCGGGACGAAGAAGTATCCCGTGCTCTATCTGCTGCACGGCATCGGCGGCGACGAGACGGAGTGGCAGCGCTTCGCACAGCCCGAGAACCTGCTCGACAACCTGATCGCCGACGGAAAGGCGGTGCCGATGATCATCGTCATGCCCAACGGCCGCGCGCAGCCCGACGATCACCCGACGGGAAACATGTTCGCGCACGCCGCCGCGTTTGCCAAATTCGAGGGCGACCTGCTCAACGACGTCATCCCGGCGATCGAGTCGCGCTACAAGACGCTGACCGATCGCGAGCATCGCGCGCTCGCCGGACTCTCGATGGGGGGTGGCCAGACGCTCAACTTCGGCCTCGCGCACCTCGACCGCTTCGCATCGATCGGCGCGTTCTCATCCGCGCCGAACACG
>DATEOG010000280.1:0-12657 GCA_035274345.1 Gemmatimonadaceae bacterium | reverse complement strand
TCTGGCGGGCGTCGCGGACGTCGCGCCGCAGGTCGCGGCGGTCCTGACGCCTGTCCTTTGCGTCGCCGGCGAGGTCGCGACGATCGGCCCTGATCTCCCGCTGGTCACGCTTCAGCTCGTGCCGGCCGGCGATCACGGCCGCGGTGTCGCCCGCAGCCCTGGCGCCGGCGATCGCGTGACGGTCGTGCACGACTTCCCTTCGGTCTCCGGCCACCTCTCGCTTATCCTGGCGTACCTCTCGACGGTCGGACCTGAGCTCTCGGACGTCCCGGCGCACCTCGGCACGCGGATGCGCGGCCTGAGCGGAGAGGGTGCCGGCAGCGCCGAACACCGCGACGGCGCCGATGAGAAGCGACTTGAACGAGGACATGGAGCGTCTCCTGATGAGGGAATCGATCTGCACCGCAGGGCGACGCGGGGCCCACGCGCCGTTCACCAAGGAGACGCGAGCAGACGGGAGACGTTAATCCTGGTGTCAGACCTTCCCTTCGCGGCGCATCACGATCTCCCGCGAGAGTGTGAGCTCGAGCGAGCTTCCCTCGGCGAGACAGGCGCGGGTGCCCTCGGACCGCTTCGCGGCGGCGGTCCCCGCGGCGGCGCCGGCCGCTGCGCCGATCACGGCGGCCTTCGTGCTCTTGCCGAAGATGCTTCCGAGCACCGCGCCGGCGACCGCCCCACCCACGACCTTTTTGCGGTCGCTGCCACCGGCCACGCGCTCCGTTTCCATCTGACTCAGCGTCGTCACGCTGCCGTCGCCGGGATACGACTCGCCGTTCACGTCGATCGCGCGAACGTGGAAATGGATCTTGCTCGCCTCGGCGGGGTCGGCGCGCTCGACCCCCGTCACCTCGAGCACCACCGTGGCGCCGGCGGGGATGATCGCGCCGTTGCTCCCGACGGTGGCGGAGGAAACGGTGGCGCTGAACTTGTCGCCGACGAGCGCGGAGGTGCAGCTTCGCTCGTTCATCGTCAGACCGATGCGCGTGCCGGCCCCGATGATTCCCGCCGCAGGTCCGGGCGCGGGCGAAGGGGTGGCCTCGGGTGCACGCGCCACGGGCGTGGGCTCTGGCGTCATCGGCCGCGGAGTTCTCGCCACCGGAGCAGGAGGCGACTGGCGGCGTGGCGTCGGAGTGGGCCGGCGAGTACGCGCCGGTGGTGGCGCCTCGACCGCTGGCACCCCGGGCTCGGCACCGCCGAGTGGCGCGTCGTTGAACACGGTCTGCGGCGGCATCTGCTGCTGCGCCAGCGCGATGTCGCGCGCGAACGCCGAGTCGGCGGTGGCGGAGCCGTTGGAGGCCGCACGGTCTCCGCACGCGGCGAGTAGCGCGAGCGACGCGGCGACGGGGACGAAGCGAAGGTGGGTGCGCATGGGGGATGGTGCGGGACGGGTGGTCGTACCCTGTTCCGGCTCTCGAGTGCCGCGACGGCGGTTCGACGGCTCGACGGTAGGACGGTTCACGCAGGCAATCGGGAACGCCGACGGGTGTGATCAGAGGCATGTGCCTGCCGCGATCAACCGTTCAAGCCTCAACCGCCCACGGTTGCCGAGGTGCGCCCGAGGGCGCCAGGAAACAGCTCCGTTTGCGGCAGCTCGGGCTCGAGCCGCGCTCGAACCCGTGCGGCGATGGCCTCGATCGCCGACGGCTCGGCAACGAGGTCGTACTCGCGCACGTCCAGGCTGAGCACCGGACAGGCGCGAAAGCGCGCGATCCAGCGCTCGTAGCGCGCGTGCAGCGACGCCCAGTATTCCTCGGGCGTGTCGCGCTCCTTGGCGCGCCCGCGCGAGCGAATGCGCTCAACGATCGACTCGAGCGGCGCGTGCAGGTAGACCAGGAGGCGCGGCGGACGCGCGGCGGGGGAGTGCAGCAGCTCGACGTACAGCCGACGGTACAGCTCCCACTCGACGTCCGACATCAGCCCCTCGTCGAAGTGGCCGCGCGCGAAGATCTCGGCGTCCTCGTACCAGGTGCGGTCGAGCACCCAGCTTCCACCCGCGCCGCGGATGCGGCGCATGCTTTCGAATCGCGTGGCGAGGAAGTGCAGCTGAAGGTTGAGCGCACTGGCCCGCATCGCTTCGGCACCGCCGGCATAGAAGCGCTCGAGCCAGGGATTGTGCTCGTCCACGCTCTCCAGCGCGTGCTGCAGGCCGAACCGCGCCGCGAGCGCACGTGTCAGCGTGCTCTTTCCCGAGCCCACCATTCCGGCGATGCCGATCAGCATGCATCAAAAGCTACGACGCCGAAGGCGCTGTCGCCTCCGGCGTCGCCGGCCCTGTCGGTAGGGACGAGCTAGCCGATCGTCAGAATATCCGTCGCGGCGTCGTAGGTCGTCGCGATGATCCGGAGTCTCGTCACAGTACCGGAGGCGTTCGGCCCGCGCGTGACGTTGCCGTCCGAGTCGAATCGCGATCCGTGGTTCGGGCACTCGAACGACACGGCGTTGTTCACGATATCGATCCTCGTGCCCTCGTGCGTACACGAGGTCGACAGCGCGAGAAAGCTCGCCGGACCGGTGCGCTTGATCGCTACGCGCAGGTCCGTCGGATGGAACGTGAGCACACCGACGGTCGCCAGGGCGGGCACGGTCGACACCTTGAGCGTCAATCCCGTGGGAAGGGGGCCGGTCGCACCGACGCCACCGATCTGTCCATCACCACATCCGGCCGTCAGCGCCGCAACGCCCGCCACCGCGAGTGTGCTCTTCGTCAGAAATGCGCGGCGGCTGAGGCAATCCTCGCAGCTCATGTCAGCGGAGAAGGAAGAGGGTGAGTAGCGATCAGGGCAGCGTCACGACCGCGTGCTGCCACTGCGCGGAATCGGTGTCTTCCTGATACAGCTTGTCCACATCGACGGCGACGTTGGTGCCGACGAGTCTAACCGAGTAACGGTCCATGCTGCGCGTCGCACGTCCTTCGATGAAGGTGCCGTCGGGGCGGTACTTCGACTTGTGCTTCGGACATTGGAAGCGGTTGTTGCCCCCGTCCCACCTGAGCGCCGTGTTCTGGTGCGGGCATGCGAGCGCGAAGGCGTACACCGACTTTCCGGAGCGCGCGAGGATCACCTCGTTACCCTTGTCGATCTGCACACCGTCCGCGGCGGGAACCGGGTAAGTCTTCTCTTCGCCCTTGACCGCGATCGCGCTGATCCATTGCAGCGGCATCGCGTCCGCACCGCCCGGTGCCAGGCCGATGGCCGCAAGCGCGGCCGCGCCGGCGCGCAGCGCGTCGAGCAGGAAGTCGCGTCGATTGTGCAAGGTGCATCCGGCGCAGTCGTCGCTCGACGCGCTCGGCTCGATATCCGTCATCTCCGGACCTCAGTGGCTTGGTGATTCAGTGACGTGGTGACTCGACAACTCAGTGCATTCGCGCACTCGCGCATTCCTAGGCGTAGGACATGAGCACGACGCCGACGAGCGTCGTCGCGATCCAGAGGATCTGGCTCATCACGGAGATCGTGCGGAGCCGGGCCCACAGCGTCGTCTCGTCTCCACCCGAGCCGAGCGACTTCTCTGTGCGGGTCATCATGAACCCGTTGAGCAGGAGCAGTCCGACGAACGCCAGCTTCACCCAGAAGATCGGCGAGCCCAGGAACTCGTCCACGTCGGCCAGGAAGAGCAATACCCCGCTGACGAACGAGAGTGCGAGCCCGCCGAGCACCAGCGCATGCGCCCGGGCCAGCTCGCGGAGCTGGCGCGCCCGCTCGTCGGCGCTGCCGCGCGCGGCACGAAGCGTCGCGCGGTCTGCCGACAGCGCCGCCCCACCTGCGAGGAGCAGCGGCACGAGGTGCAGGAACACCACAGCCGACGACACGACTTTGGAGTCGCTATAGAGCGCGTTCCACGGCTCGGCGAGACGCGCCAGTGCACTCGAGCCTTCGGCGGCGGCAAGTTGCGCGAGCACGATCATCGGGTCAGTCGCGCCAGAGGAGCATCATACCGGCGCCGGTCACGGCCACGCCCATCGAAGCGTACGCCGTGTTGCGATGCTTGCGTCGTGCATCGGCGCTCTCCTCCGCGTCCTCGGAGAGCTTGATGCCGGCGTACGCGAAGCCCGCATCCGATGCGAGCATGAGCAGCGTGTGGATCGTGCGACGCGTGCGCCCCTGCGGAACCGCCCGCGAATCCCACAGATTCCACAGGCCCGTCACGGTGTTGACTCCGAACACGGTCGCGAGACTGGCCGCGCCGATGCGATGCCCATTCTTGGCCCAACCGTCAGCGCCGCTCCCCTTCTGGTACAGCTCGTTGCCCGCAGCCGCCTGGAACGCGAACAGCGGAATCGTCGCGTAGGCGCCGTACCGGTGGATCCGAAGCCGACGCTCGTACCACTCGCTGACCTCGATCGACTTCCGACGCCGGCGCGGTGTCGTGTCCGCCTCGAGCTGCAACGAGACGGGCAGCTCCAGTCGCGAAGCGATCGTCGTGGGCGCGCTGTCGGGAGCCGCACGGACCGTGTCGGATGGGACCGCGAGCGTGATCAGGAGTAAGAGCGCAGGCGTGAGCATTTCTTGGCGAGTTTGAGGTGACGCTGACGCGTGTCGAGCCGGTGATACCACCTACACGTGAGCTTCGGCAAAGTCCAGCTTTTCATCGGCCTGCGCGTCCCGCGTCGTTCAATCGCGCGCGTACACCACGCGGCCCATCCATCGTACTGACGATCGATGGGCCTCGATTGGCAGACGGCGCTTCCGGACTGCTTATTCCCGCTGATCCGGTTCGCCGAATCATGACACGCGAACCGACCATCCCCCGAGCCTCATGACCTCCGGCACACCGGCATCACAGGCCGAACACGCATCGGTGATCGACGATTGGCGCACGATCTCCGACGAGCTGCTGCAGGGGCTCGTGCACGCGCTCAACAATCGGGTGGCGGCGCTCAGCGCATTCGTCGAGCTCGCGAAGCTCGGCGATGAGGAAGGGGATCCGCTCATCGTGCTTCCGGCGGAGATCTCGCAGCTCCATCAAGTGAACGCGCTGTTCGCGCTGCTGCCGGAGCGGAAGGCGGCGGCGGAAGCGCTGGAGCTGCGCGAGGTGCTCGACGACGCGATCCTGCTGCTTCAGCATCATCCCCGGCTGCGCAGTGAGCGGGTCGCCGTCACGTTCGAGGGCGCTCCAGGGGCGGTGCGCGCACCGCGCTGGGCGCTCGTGCACGCGATGGTGATGCTCGTGTACGCCGCCAAGCATCCCGACGAAGCGGGGAGGCGAAGTGGCGAGACGGCGCTGCGCGTGCGCGGCGACGACAGGACGGTGAGAGTGCACGTCGCGACGGCGCGGGCACCGTCGGCGGACCTGGTGGCGCTCGCCGCGCGCTGCAACGGCCAGCTGGCGCGCACGCCCGACGAGCTCGTGCTCACACTGCCGTCGCTGCGAGAGCTACGCCGCCGCGAGCGAGAAGCGCGCGACGAGGCCTCGCCGCGCTAGTCGGAGCCGCGCACCTACGCCGAGGCGCGCATCGGTGAGAGCTCGGCGCGCAGCCGGCTCAGCGCCTTCGAGCGGATCTGGGACACGCGCGACTCGCTGATGCCGAGCACTTCGGCGATGTCCGACGACTTGAGCTCCTCGAAGTAGTACAGCGAGAGCACGGTGCGCTCCTGATCGTTCAGCTGAAGGATTGCCTCGCGCATCAGCGCCACCTCGCCCTCGCGCGAGAGGCGCTCGTCGGGCGACTCCTCCTCGTTGCTGAGCAGCTCCGCGCGTGTCGGAATCGTGCTCCCGTCCTCCGTGGGCGTCGCCGAGAGTGACAGATGGACCGAGCCCTCCACCTCCGCCTGCCATCGCCAGAACGTCTGCACGTCGGTGCCGAGCTGGTGGGCCATCTCCGAGTCTTCGGGCATGCGGCCGAGCGCGCGCATGAGCAGCTCACGGGCGCGCGAGATGTCGCGCGCCTTGCGGCGCACGGAGCGGGGCACGTGGTCCTGGCGACGCAGCTCGTCGAGGATCGACCCGCGAATCCGCGGAACGGCGAAGGTGCTGAACGCGAGCCCTCGACGCGCGTCGAAGCTCTTGACCGCGGTCATGAGCCCGATCGTTCCGGCACTGACCAGCTCGTCGAAATCGGCCTCCACGGCCAGGCTCTTGGAGAGCTGCCTGGCGACGTGGTGGACCAGGTTCAGGTTCTCGACGAGCAAGGCGTCCCGGGCTGAATCATTCCCGGTCGCCGTAGCGGCCCACAGTGCACGAGAATCCATTTGTCGAGTCCATCTTCGGAGGGCGGGGCGCAGCGCAGCGGTCGGCGGCGGTCGGAAGGAGCTGCGGTACGCCGGCGCTGATCGCTTTTTGAGCCCCCCCAAAGGCAGGGCTGGGGCCATCCAGATGGCGACGACGATGGGCCGGATTCCGAGTGGAATCCGGCCCGCGCGTAACGCCTCAAGTCCTTGTCGGCAATCGACTAAGCGTACGGTCGATACGTCGCCGAGGGTCCGCGAGGATTGCACCCCGCCGCCTTCATCAGCTCGGCACTAGTTGCCGACTCGGCAGTATTTGCCGAGTGAAGAGGGGGAAATATTGGCCCACCGAGGATTGGGTCAGCTGGCCGCGCTGTCGCGGGCGGGACTATTCAGCTTGTTCCGCAGCGTGCGAACGCTCATTCCGAGCAGCTCGGCGGCACGGGTCCGGTTCCCGCCGCTGACCTCCAGGGCCCGCTCGATCAGCCGCGCCTCGGCATCTCCCACGTCCAGCGATGTGAGGACCACCGCCCCGGCCGGCAGCGGTGCCAATCCGCCGACGCCGTCCGCCATCAGCGCCGAACGACCCAGGGCAGGAACCGGCCCGGTTCCGCGCGGGCTGAGCCCGAACCGCTGTCCGTCGAACGAACCGGGATGCAGGACGGCATCGGGCGAGAGGATCACGGCGCGCTCCACCGCGTGCTGGAGCTCGCGCACGTTGCCGGGCCACGCGTAGCGCTGGAGCATCTCGATGGTCTCCGGTGCCAGACCGCGAATCTCCTTGCCGATCTCGTTCGCGATTCGGATGGCGAAGCGGTGCGCCAGCAAGGGAATGTCGCCTGGACGGTCGCGCAGGGGCGGCAGCGAGATCGGGAGCACGCTCAGCCGGAAGAAGAGATCCTGGCGGAAGTGACCCTGTGTGGCGTACGTCGCGAGGTTCCGGTTCGTCGTCGCGATGATTCGGACGTCGACTTTGATCGGGCTCGAGCCGCCGACACGCTCGAACTCCTGCTCCTGCAGCACGCGCAGCAGCTTCGCCTGCAGGTCGAGTCGCATCTCGCTGATCTCGTCGAGCAGCAGTGTGCCCTTGTGGGCGCGCTCGAAGGCGCCCTCGACGCGCTTGATCGCCCCCGTGAACGCTCCCTTCTCGTGGCCGAACAGCGCGCTCTCCACGAGCCCCTCGGGCAGCGCGGCGCAATTCAGCTTGATGAATGGGCGGTCGCGCCGATCGCTCGCGTCGTGGATGGCGCGTGCGAACAACTCCTTGCCCGTCCCGGACTCCCCTTCGAGGAGAACGGTGGCGCGAGTCGGGGCGGCGGTCGTCACGGTTTGCAGCAACCGCCGGATCTGGAGGCTCTCCCCGATGATCATGCGCTCGTTGCGAAACTCCATTATTTCGCGGCGCAGCGTGTCGTTCTCGCGCCGGAGCCGCACGACCTCGAGCGCCTGCGCCACGGAGAGCTCGAGCTGCTCCGGCCGTACGGGTTTGGTGATGTAGTCAACCGCGCCAGCCTTGATCGCCGCGACGGCGTGCTCGATCGTCGCATAGCCGGTGAGCATGATCAGGGGGACATCGTACCCCTCCTGCTGCAGCAGCTCGAGGAACTCGAGCCCCGTCAGCCCGGGCATCCGATAGTCCGAGATGATCAGGTCGACGTTTCCCTTCGCGAGCGCCTGCAGCGCCTCGGGCACGCTGTGCGCGCCGACGGTGGTGTGGCCGGCCCGCTCGAGCGTGTCCTCGAGAATGAGCCCGATCGCGGGCTCATCGTCCACGTACAGGATGGTGGCCATGTGCCGGCGTGGGACGTGCGACTGAGGGGGGGAGGCGAGGAATACAGTCGAAACGTGCCGATGTAAAGTCTTGCAACGCCGCTGCGACAGAACGTCCCCGACGAGCTTGCCGCCCTGCCGCGAGCCGAGACTCGATGTAGGTCAAGACATGGGCTCAAGCGGGGGCCCGGGCGGCCGATACTCACATCCAGGAGGAGCCATGTACCGACGATTCGGAGACGACGGCTCGGCACGCAGGGATCGGCCGGGGGCGGCGCAGATCCAGCCCGTGCAGCACCCGTCACGGAGCGAGCGCGTGCGCGAGATACGGCGCCGCGTCGCCGACGACGCATACCGCAGCGACGCGGTGGTGGAGGAGATCGCGCGGCGGATTCTCAAGAGCCGCGAGTTGTAGCGGAACGCCTCCTGCCAGTGTGACGTTCTTCACGAACGTCCGCCGGCCGACTCAGGCCCGGCGTGCCGCGACCGCCGCCGCCGAGCCATGCCAACCGATCCGTCGCCCGAAAGCACCTCGTTCGTCGCCATCACCGGAGCCTCCGGCCTGATCGGAGGCGCCCTGCTCACGCAACTCCGGCAGCAGGGAAAGCGGGTCCGACGCCTCGCACGGTCCCCCGACCCCGACAGCCCCGACGACATCGTCTGGGATCCGATGGGAGGGATTCTCGATCCGCGCGATCTCGAAGGCGCAGAGGCGGTGGTCCATCTGGCGGGCGAGCCGCTCGCGCAGCGCTGGACGAGCACGCGACGCGCGGCGATTCGGGAGAGCCGCGTGCGCGGGACGGAGCTGCTCGCCCGCGCCATCGGCGCACTCGATCGGAAGCCGAGCGTCCTGCTGAGCGGATCCGCGGTGGGCTACTACGGCGATCGCGGCGACGAGCCGGTGGACGAGGAGAGCGAGCCGGGTACGGACTTCCTCGCGGGAGTGACGCGCGACTGGGAGGCCGCCACCGGCGCGGCCAGGGAGGCCGGCGTGCGAGTGGTGCTGATGCGCACCGGCATCGTGCTGAGCCCCCACGGCGGTGCACTCGAGCGGCTGCTCCCTCACTTCCGGCTCGGCGTCGGTGGTCCGATCGGCACGGGGCGGCAGTGGATGAGCTGGATCGCACTGGCGGATCACGTGCGCGCGATGGAGCACGCGCTGGCGACCACCGGCATGCACGGTCCGGTGAATCTCGTCGCGCCGAACGCGGTGACGAACGCGGAGTTCGCGACGACGCTGGGTCGCGTGCTCGAACGTCCCGCAGTGGTGCCCGTGCCCTCCTTCGCGCTCGAGCTGCTCTACGGCGAGATGGCGCGCGCTACTATTCTTGCGGGGCAGCGGGTGCTGCCAAAGGTGCTCCTGCGCAACGGATTCCACTTCTCGTATCCGACGCTGGAAGAGGCGCTGCGGTTCGAGCTGTCGCGCTGAGCGGCGCGCGTCGGCCCCCGCGCGATCGTACGCGACGAGGTGTCGATGCTGCAGGGCACGCCGCTCGAACCATCGAGCATACCGCACGAGCCGCACGCCTCCGCCGTCTTCTTCGCGGTAGTGGCGCTGCTGCTCGCTGCCAGCGCGCTGGTGAGTCACGCCACGCAGCGGCTGCGCGTGCCCGCGGGGCTGATCTTTCTCGCGATCGGCATGCTCGCCGGCTCCGAAGGGATCGGCGGGATCGACTTCAACGACTACCAGTTCGCGTTCCGCGCGGGTTCCGCGGCGCTGGCGCTCATCCTGTTCGATGGAGGGCTCAACACTCCCACCGAGACGCTGCGACGCGCGCTGGCGCCGGCCGGCCTGCTCGCCACTGTCGGCGTCGTCGGCACGATGTTCGTCGTCGCGCTCGTCGCGCACCGGCTCGGACTGCCCTGGACCTCGTCGTTTCTCCTCGGCGCGATCGTGTCGTCGACCGACGCCGCTGCGGTGTTCGCCGTGCTGCGCTCGACCGGCATCCAGCTCAAGCACCGCGTGGGCGGTACGCTCGAGGTGGAGTCGGGCATCAACGATCCCGTCGCGGTGATCCTCACGACGCTGCTGACGCGGCAGCTGCTCGGCGAGCACGTGTCCATCTGGGTCGCGACGATCGGCGTGTTGGGCGAGATCGTGATCGGCGCCGGGTGCGGAGCGGCGATCGGCTTCGGCGCGCAGTGGGTGCTGAAACGCACGCGCCTGCGAGCGAGCGGCCTCTACTCCGTGATGACGCTGGCCACCGCGCTTCTCGCGTTCTCGCTGCCGACGCTCGTCGGCGGAAGCGGATTCCTCGGCGTCTACGTCGCCGCGCTCGTGCTCGGGTCGGGACGCCTGCCGTACGGCACCGGCCTGCGGCGCATCCACGACTCGCTCGCGTGGCTCGGCCAGGTGGCGATGTTCCTCGTGCTCGGGCTGCTCGTGTATCCGTCGCAGCTGCTCGACGCGGCGTGGGTGGGCACGGTCGTCGGGCTGGCGCTCGCGTTCGTCGCGCGACCGGTGATGGCGGCGCTGTGCCTCATTCCGCTCCGCTTCCCGCGCAACGACGTGCTCTACGTCGGTTGGGTCGGACTGCGCGGTGCCGTGCCGATCATCCTCGCGACGTATCCCGTGCTCGCCGGCGCGCCGGGTGCGGCGCGGCTGTTCAACATCGTCTTCTTCATCGTCGTGCTCAACGCGCTGCTGCCGGGCACCACGGTGTCGTGGATGACGCGCCGCCTGAAGCTCGAGTCGCAGGAGCCGCCGCCCCCCGACGCCGTGCTCACGGTGGAGTCATTCGATCAGCTCGACGGCGAGCTGCTGTCGTACTACATCGATGAGGTGCTGCCCGTGGCCGGCATGACCCTCCAGGAGCTCCCCTTCCCGGAAGGCGCCGCCGTGACCATGATCGTGCGCGGCCGCCAATTGATCGCGCCGAAGGGCGACACGCGGCTGGAGGTGGGCGACCACGCCTACGTGCTCACCAAGCCCGACGGCGTGGGGATGGTGCAGCTGCTGTTCGGGCATCCGGAGAGCTCGTGAGGACCGATTCACACGAGTGCTCCGCCGAAACCCACGCGGTGGGCGCGCCGTAGGGACGTGTACCAACGTGGGCGCGCCGAGTCGCGCCAGGGAAAAGACACCAAATGGGTGCCATCATAGTCGAAGGGGTGCTTTTCGTCGCGCTGGTCGCGGCGGGTGGCGCCCTTCTTTATTGGCTGATCATCTACTTCACGTCGGCCGGCGTTCGCATCCGTCAGACGCGGAATCGCAAGCGCATCGAGAACGTGGCCGACACGCGGTGCGCGATCCACGGACACCATACCGAAGACCAACTGGTACGCCTCGCGAGCGGAGAGCGGGTGTGCCCTGACTGCTACAAGGAGATCGTCAATGCCTAGCACGATGTCGGACCGTCTCGGCTCGATCCAGTTCGAGCCGAACTCGGAGGGCCGTACGAAGCTGAAGCGAATCGTTTTCGGTGCGATGATCCTCATCGCTGCACTGTTCCTGCTGCCATCGACGTTCACGTACATCAACCCAGGGCACGCGGGGATCGTCATTCACCGCGCGGGAGGCGGCGTGGACCCGACGCCGCTGACGCCGGGGATCCACGGCCGCATTCCGTTCGCCACTGGCATCGAAGAGTATCCCGTCTTCCTGAAGACGGTGGTGCTCGCGCGCGCCGACGTCGATGGCGCGCGCAACGACGAGATCAACGTCAACAGCGTGGAGGGACAGCCGCTCTCGCTCGACGTCTCGCTCTCGTTCGAGCTCGACCCCGCGCAGACGCCACGGCTCTACTCGACCTTCCGCACGGACATCGAGCAGATCACGCACGGCTTCGTGAAGCAGACCGTGCGTCAGGCATTGCAGGAGGTGATCGGCACGGAGCCTGTGGCGGATGTCATCGGTCCGAAGAAGGCCGAGGCCACCACGCGCGCTCGCGCGCTGATCTCGGAGCGGCTCATGCCGTACGGCTTCCAGATCAAGCAGTTCACGATCAACGAGCTGCGCGCGCCGGCCGCGGTGATGGAGGCGATCAATCAGAAGAACGTCATGCAGCAACAGGCGCTCACCGCGCAGAACGAGCTGCAGAAGAACACGTTCCAGGCGCAGGGCGACTCGATCAAGGCGGCGGGGCGTGCCAAGGCGATCATGGCCGAGGCGGAAGCGCAGGCCCGCGCAAACCAGCTCCTCTCGCAGAGCATCACCCCGACGCTCGTGCAGTACGAGCTGACCAAGAAGTGGAACGGGCAGATGCCGCAGGTGACGGGCGGCGCCACGCCGCTGCTGCAACTGCCGACGGCCGCGAAGCCGTAGCGCACGCGAGGTGAGGCCGGGGCTCTACGGGATTCGCGCGAGCGACTCGTAGAGCCCCGCCGCGCATGCGGCGACGCCAACGCCGGCCATCCATCCGCCGATGACGTCGGTGCCCCAGTGCCACCCGAGCAGTACCCGACTCACGCCGGTAGACAGGGCCAGCGCCAGCGCCGCGGCTGCCACGACAGTGGGTGTCGCAAGCCCCTGCCGTGCCAGCAGGTACGCGCCGGTGACGAGCACGGCGGTCGCGTCGGTGGTGTGGCCGCTCGGGAAGGCGGGTTCCGTCTTTCCGCGCGCCAGTGCGCCGGCGGGGCGCGGGCGGCGGTACACCAACTTCACGGCGTGGTGGGCGAGAATCGCACCGATCGACGCGCTGGCGAGCGTCGCCAGCACGGGGACGAGAGGCCCTTTCGTTGCGGCGATGACGATCGCCGCACAAGCGGCGCCGATCGTCGGGTG
>DATEOG010000279.1:0-4578 GCA_035274345.1 Gemmatimonadaceae bacterium | reverse complement strand
GATTTACAGCCTGTCGAACCCGCGGCAGCCGCAGCTCGTGTCGCGCTTCTCGACCACCGAGACCAATCCCGGCGTACACACGGCGGAGATCGGGCGCGTGAACGGAAAGCTCTATGGCTTTCTGTCGATCGATCCGGTCGGCGGGACGCAGGCGAAGCTCGTCATCGTGGACCTGAGCAACCCCGCGTCGCCGCAGCGAGTGTTCTCGCAGTTCATCGGCACGCCGTTCGTTCATGACACCTTCGTGCGCGACGGAATTCTCTTCCTGGGTCTCTGGAACGCCGGCGTCGCCATCTGGGACATCGGCGGGGGCGCAGCAGGCGGGACGCCCGCCGCGCCCGTGGAGCTGGGACGGGTACTGACCGCGAACGGCGAGGCCCACAACATCTGGTGGTTCAAGGACCCGACCAGCGGCAGCGCGAAGTACGCGTTCGTCGGCGAGGAGGGGCCGGCACAAATCGGCAGCACGTCGTCGGGGGACATCCACGTGATCGACGTGTCGAACATGGCGGCGCCGCGCGAGGTCGCGTTCTACACGGTGCCTGGCGCCGGCACCCACAACTTCTCCATGGACGAGCCGAGCGGCATTCTCTACGCCGCGTACTACAACGGCGGTGTGCGGGCACTCGACGTCCGTGGCGATCTGGGGAGCTGTGCCGATACTCAGAAGTCGACGCCCAGGAACCAGGCGGTGCCCATCTGTGATCTCGGCAAGATGGGACGCGAGCTCGGCGTCGGGCTGACGGATCGGGCAAACCCGGTATACGTCTGGGGGGTCCAATTTCTCGGTGGGTCCGTCTTTGCGTCCGACATGCTGAACGGCATCTGGAAGCTCCGCGCCGTCTCCCGCTGAGGTAGACGACCGGTACATTACAGAACGACCGGGCGCGCGGCCGCGCTCCCGGGGTCATTATCTCGAGGTCGCCCGAATGCTCCGTTCCCGCACCGCGGCCGCCGCGTCGCTGCTCCTCATCCCGCTGGTTGCCGGCGGCTTCCTCCTGCAGAAGGCACCGGTCCCGACGCCTCGCCTGTTCGACCAGGTGATCTCGCTCGTCGCGAACCGGTACGTGGACTCTCTGCAGGGCTCGGCCATCTTCGAGAAGGCCGCGCACGGCCTCGTGCGCGAGCTCAACGATCCGTACAGCGAGCTGCTCGCGCCGAAGCAGAACGACGAGTTCAACCGCAGCGTCGGCGGCCGCTACGGCGGCGTCGGGATGCTGCTCGAAGAGCAGAAGACGACCGGCACGACGAGCGTCGTCGTGAGCCGCGTGTTCCCACACACGCCGGCCGAGGAAGGAGGGGTGCGCGAGGGCGACCGGATCGTCCAGGTCGACACGCTGTCGGTGGTGGACCAGAAGATCGACAAGGTCTCGGACGCGCTGCGGGGGATCGCCGGCACGACTGTGCGGGTGACGTTCGCGCGGCCGGGCGTGGCCGAACCGGTGAAGCTGTCGTTCAAGCGCTCGGTGATCCACGTCCCCGCCGTGCCGTACGCCACCATGCTCGGTGACAAGGTCGGCTACATCCCGCTGCAGACGTTCAACGAGAACGCGGCGGAGGAAGTCGAGGCGGCAGCGGCGAAGCTGATGAACGACGGTGCGCGCGGCATCGTGCTCGACCTGCGCGACAACGGTGGCGGGATCGTCGACCAGTCGCTGGCCGTGAGCTCGCTGTTCCTCAAGGGCGGACAGTCGATCGTGAGCGTGCGCTCGCGGAACGCGCCGGAGGAAGTGGCGCGCGCGTCTGGCGACCGGCTGGCGACCCAGCCGCCGATGATCGTGCTCACCGACGGCGGCAGCGCTTCGGCGAGCGAGATCGTCGCCGGCTCGCTGCAGGACCACGATCGTGCGCTCGTGCTGGGGACGACGAGCTTCGGCAAGGGGCTCGTGCAGTCGGTGTTTCCGCTCGACGGCGGCTACGCGTTGAAGATCACGACGGGGAAGTGGTATACGCCGAGCGGTCGCAGCATTCATCGCGAGCGCACGCTGCTCCCGGATGGCCGCTACGTGGAGGCGCGTCCCGATTCGCTCGAGACCGAAGCGGAGAAGCGCGCACGGCCGAAGTACAGCTCCGACGCGGGGCGCACGGTCTACGGAGGCGGCGGCATCACCCCTGATCTACTCGTGCCCGACGACACGCTGCTCACGCCCGAGCAGGAGTTCCTCAAGTCGATCGCGCCCAAGGCACAGGCGTTCGTGACGGTGCTCAATCAGTACGCCTTCGAGTTGAAGGGATCGCCGCGCACCTTCGCCGTGACGCCGGCGTGGCGTGCGGAGCTGCGGCGCCGGCTGACCGGGGCCGGCGTGTCGATCGATGCCAAGTACGAGCCGGCGGCGACCCGCATCCTGGATCGCGAGCTCGATCGGCGCGTCGCACGACTCGTGGTCGGCGACGCCGGCGCGAAGCAGCGCGCGCTGGCCGACGATCATCAGCTGGCGCGGGCGGTCAAGCTGCTCGCGGGCGCGGCCACCCAGGAACAGCTCTTCGCCGCGGCGGGCGTCACGTCCGCCGCGTCCGCTCAGCGGAGCACGAGCGCGAACGAGCGATAGCGCCGACGGACGCTGAGCAGCGATCGGCACCGACAGACATGTCGGAGATCACGTCGCACTCGCTGCACGTCCGTCGGACGGCGCGCTATTACACCATCGGTCCGATCCACGGCTTTCCGCGAGAGCTGTGGATCGTCGCGCACGGCTACGCACAGCTCGCGCGACGGTTCGTGAAGTGGTTCTCTCCGCTCGACGACGGCACGCGGTTGATCGTGGCTCCGGAAGGGCTGTCGCGCTTCTATCTCGACCCGGTCGCGGAGCGGAGAGCGCAGGCAGAGCCGCGCGTGGGCGCAACGTGGATGACGCGGGAGGACCGCGAATCGGAGATCACGGACTACGTCGACTACCTGGAGCACCTCGCGTCCGAGGTTCGGCGCCATCTCTCCGGCGCGGGGCCGCGAATCGTCGTCCTCGGCTTTTCGCAGGGCACGGCGACGGTGTGCCGGTGGCTGGCGTCGAGCGATCTGAGAGCTGACCAGATCGTGCTGTGGTCCGGTGGGATCCCGCCCGAGCTGGATGTCGCCGCATGGTCCGCGCGGCTGCATGGAGCGGCGCTGACGCTCGTGGCGGGGGAGAGCGACGAGATGGTGCCGGCCAGCGCCGTGGTTGCGGAGGGCGAGCGTCTGTCAGCGGCCGGCGTGGCGTTCAACCTGCTGCGCTACCCCGGCGGCCATCGCCTCGAGGCGGATGCTTTGAAGCGGCTCGCGGAGGGGTTCGAGGGGCACTGATCGCTCGCGTCAGAACTTCAGGCCGAAATACAGCGCCTTCGTCTCCTCCAAGGCGCGATGCGGCGCGCGATCACTGAGCCGCTCCGGGTACAAATTCAATCGCGCTTCGGTGAAAACGCGCAGTGGACCGAGCGTGACGTCGGCGCCGAGACCCGAGCTGATCGATCCGTTCCACCTCGATGAGGACGTGAGTTCCAAATCCAGGGGCCCGTAAAAGGTCGTGTTGACGTCGTCATACTTGAGCCAGCGGCCGCGCCTGCGAAGATCAGCGATGCCGATCCCACCGAGCAGATAGGGTCGTATCGCGCCCGAACGCCTTCCATAGCGCGCGGTGGCGCCGATACCAAACACCTCGAACCGTGTATCGGAGTATGTGCTAGTCTCTCGGCGGTAATCCGCGCCGAGCTGCAGCGACCACCGCGATCCTGCGCGTCCCCGTTCCACCCCGGCACTCAGCGCGAGAGCAGACCTACGATCCTGTCGGCCGAAGCCGGGATCGCCGCCGAGCGCCACGTACAGCGAGTGCTTGATGGGAGAATCGGCGCTCTGCGCGATGAGCACCGAGGGGGTGAGAAGTGTCGCGAGCGCGATCAGATGGTACCTGAGCATCCGGCGCATGGGTCTCCGAAGAGGATAAGGGAACCGCTGCAGTCTCCTCGCCAATAACCGACTCTCCTCCGACCCGGAGACACCGGGAAAGGTTGCCTCGACCTACCGACCGTGCTCGTCGCGGAATCGGTCGATCTCGCGGCGATCGCGCTTGGTGGGGCGCCCCTTCTCCTCGTACACGAAAGCCGCGGGCGCCATGCGATGCTGCTCGGCGAGCTTGGCGCGAGCGGTAAGGCTCTCGGGCGTCTCCTCGTACAGAGTCGCGGCGACGGAAGCCGGACCTCGCCTCTCGGAGATGCCACGAACGTGGACGACGTGGAGGTACGGACCGAGGCGGACGCTGACGGTGTCGCCGAGCTGGATCAGCTTGGCGGGCTTGGTCCGCTCCTCGTTGACCTCGACCTTGCCCGCAGCGACGGCCTCGGCGGCCAGGGATCGGGTCTTGAAGAACCGCGCGGCCCAGAGCCACTTGTCGATGCGGACTCTGCCGGCCGTGGAGGTCTCGGGAGCGGTGGGCTTCGCCATGACTCGAGTATAGCGTCGAGGGGAGTTGATTCTGGGCTCGATGGCAGTAAGTTACTGACCAGTCATTAACAACGGTGGGACTGCCACGCTCGGAACTGTACGAGCCTGGCCCTGCTTCATGACTGACCAGTCGGTCACTTAATCAGCCCACATGTCGGAAACTGTCG
>DATEOG010000278.1:0-3954 GCA_035274345.1 Gemmatimonadaceae bacterium | reverse complement strand
GATCGCGGGAGGCGACTACGAGAAGCCCACGCTGCGCGGCCGCAACCTCGCGACGACGAGCGACGGCGGCGCGACGTGGACGCTCACCGACAGCGCGGCGACTCCCGCCGGCTATCGGTCGGCGGTGGCGATCGTGCCCGGCACTCGCGCGAACACGCTCGTCGCCGTGGGACTGACCGGCACCGACGTATCCGTCGACAATGGCGCGACGTGGCGGAGCGTCGACTCGACGGCGTACAACAGCGTCGTCTTCGCCTCGCCGTCGGCGGGTTGGGCGGTGGGACCGAAGGGACGCATCGCACGCTGGGTGGGCGTGGTGCCGGACCTGGCGGCGCAGGGACGCTGATGGAGCCGATGGCGGATCAGCTGCGAGAGCGCATCGAGCGCGCGGCGGACGGTCTCGTGTACTCGAGCAAGTCCGACCGTCCATTCGAGTTCCGCCGCTTTCCCGCCGTCGCGATTCCCGTCGCGCGGCTCTCGGCGACGGAGCTGGCCTCGCTGGCGGGTGCGCGCGGCGGTGACGTGCAGGAGATCACGCTCGACGAGCTGCTGGCCCGACACATCGAGCATGTCGGCGCGCACGACGTCGAGTCGCAGCAGCTCATCCCGCGGTACGAGGCGCTACGCGACGCGATCCGCGAGTCGCTCGCCGACGTCCGCGTCGTGCGGCACGGCAGGAGCGAAGTGCGCTGTCTGGTGCTTGGCAACGACCCGGCGACGGGGGAGATCGCCGGCGTCGAGACCGTGGCCGTCGAGGTTTAGCGAGGGGCTCGGGTCTGCTGAAAGGGCGCGGTTGTCGCCATGACCTCTGCGCTCGGGACGCTACGCCCTCGCTCGGCGAGAGAATACGACCAGCACTCGGCAGTGTGTCGCTCCCGTGTGTGAATCATGCGCGCACGCCGGAGCGCGTGCGACGAGGTCGGCCGCCGCCTGTAGCCAGTCGGCGCTGGCGCGCGCCTCCGCGAGCGCGTCCAGCGCGCGCTCCATGCCGAGCGGAAGTGACCGCGCGAGTGCGCGTCGCACGCTCACTGCATGCTCGAGCATCGCGGCGCGTCGATGGCGGGGCACGGTGTGCAGGGCATCCTCCAACGCTCGGCGCATCCGTCGGCGCATCGGTGAGTCGGCGGCCACGAGCCCGGATGAGGATCGCGCCCAGTCGCGCGTGATCCAGTCGTCGAGCTCCCGATGCGCGCTCTCGCGCTCCGCGTCACCGGAGTGGCACGCTGCACCGTCGATGAGCTCCAACGCCCGCACGATCAAGTCGGGCGCCTCGCCCGCATCGACGCGACGATCGTCGTTCACCACGGACGCGACGAGGCGTCCGTCGTCGAGCAGCGCGATCCAACCCGACGTGCCGGCGTGGACGGCGGCGTCGATCGCGCGCTGACCAACGCGGACGGTCGGATCATCGCCAGATGCGTCCGTCGATCGCCACTGCGCGAGCCGCCGCGCGATCTCTCCACGAAGCTCCGCCGCCGAGAGCGCGCTACGAGCCCGAACGCACGCCGCTCCGGCGTCAGTGGCCTGCACGCTGGTGAGAAACGCGGCGCCTGGTACGGGAAGAACGTCCACACCGCGGCCGATGGTCGCTTCGACGCGCGCGAGCTTGGCGCGAAGCCGGGCTTCCGACCGCAGCAGCAGCGATGCGTGCGCCGGTGGGGAAAGAAGGTAACTCGCCACCTCCGGCGCTCCTCCCGGGCGACGGATGCGCCCCAGTCGCTGCGCCAGTCGGGCGGGGTTCCACGGAAGGTCGAGGTGCACGACCACCGACGCGTCCTGCAGGTTCACGCCTTCGGACAGGAGATCGGTCGCGAGCAGAAGCGTCACACGTTCGTGCGCGGCGGGCCATCGTACGCCCTGTGCTCGCGGCGCGAATCGGGCCAGAAGCTCCTCTCGTTTGACGCGACCGCTCGCGATCCGCGCCTCGCGCGCAGTGAGGAGTCCAACGCCGGCCTCTCCGCGCATCGCAGACCAGTGCGCGCGCACCGTGCTCGCCGATTCGCTGAAGGCCAGTATGGCGTCGCCCTCGTGCGCGTGCCGCAAGCTCGAAATCGCCGCGACGCGCATTGGGTCCGGATCCTCCACACGGGCGATCGTGTGAAGCAGTGCGTCGAGTCCAGCACGCTCCCGCTCGATCGCCAGGCCAAGCGCCTCGTGATCGCGCGAAGGAAGCGGCGACGTAGCGAGCATCGTCGCGAATCCGAGCTGAACGTCGTCGCCGCCGTTCCAGCTGCTCAGCTCACGTCGCGTCGGGTGCCGTCCCTCCTGATGGCACTGCTCGATGGCGGCGAGTACGTGCTGCCGTCGCCGCACCGCGGCCGCGAGCGCCGCTCGGCTCGAGGCCCACGCTCGAACGAGCGAGAGCTGCAGCAGCACTCCACCGTCACCGGCGTCGGCTGCGCGCGGAGGCGGTGGAAGCGCGAGGATGGCCCGCAGCACCTCGCCGTCGTCCGCGTGGATGGGGAGCCAGCGTGGCGGCGCGACGCGCGGGAGCGGCAGCTCCTCGGATCCCGCCGAGCGTACTACTCGGCGCGCGAGCTCGTCGGGCGAAAGCGCATATGCGATCTCGCCGAGGAACAGCGCCAGCTGCGCGGCCAGTTCCCGCGCGCGGTTTTGCAGCGGTGTCGCGGACAGCATCAACACCGGCACGCATACCGTCAGTGCGGCGAGTGTGGCGTGCCGTCGCGACGTCGCGCGAAATCGGTGCGACTCGTCCACCACGACACCGTCGAACGACCGATCGACGTTGAAACCCCGGCTCAGTGCCTCATGGCTGACGTAGTCGCATCGCACGTCCGCGCGGCGTGCCGCCTGCTCCCATGTCGCGCGGAGCGATGCGGGATGCACGACGAGTGGCCGCTTCCACTCACGCGCCACCGACAGTGCGACGTATGTCTTTCCCGAGCCGACGTCGTCAGCGAGCAGACAGCCACCTTCGCGCCGAAGGTGAGCGCGCACGCGGCGCGCCGTCTCGACCTGATCGGGGCGGAGGACGACGGAGCCGAGCATGGGCGAAGACGTATCGTTCACGACGGAGGCGGCCATCGCCGCGCGGGCCGCGTCGAGTCGCTCGCGCGCCTCGTCCGCGCATCGGGTCACGGCCGGTGGCTCCACGCGAGCAGCGGTGCCACCTCGCTCTGCCTGAGCCGATACGCCGCGCACACCGCCTCCAGCAGTCCTGTAGCGCTTGGCGGATCATCGAGGATTGCTCGCTCGGCGACCGGGACGAGGATCGATCGCGCGCGTGGCCAGTCGTGTGGCAGTGGCAGCAGGGCGACCGTCCAGGCGAGATACCGGTGCCAGCCACCACGAGCTGGTTCGGCGACCGCGCCGAGCCAGGCCGCCGCCAGCAGTGAGTTGAGGATTGCCGCGATGGCCAGCGCGTCGGCGGAATCCTTGGACGCGAGGACGTAGCAGCTGTTCAGCGGCACCGTAGGATCGCCGGCCGGAAGCACGGCCGCGCGTGGCACTCGACCGAAGTCGCACCACACCACGCGCGTTCGCTCGCAGTCGGCCGCTTCGGTGCGAAAGAGCGACCACCAGGCGCGCGCGCCGCGAAGATCGCTGCGTGCCGACAGCTTCTCGCGCCACGGCGCCAGCCATCGCGCCGCGCCCTTCGGAAGCGCGGCCAGCGGCGTGCCGCGCGCGTCGTGCGTCCACACGATCGCGCTCGAGGTCGGCCGCAGCCGCCATGGCACGATCGCATCTCCGCGAACGAGCGGGCGTACCAGCGAGCACTCGATCTGGCCGCTCCGGTCTCCCTGTCGGACGATCACAGCGTCGCCCGTGTGGCCGGCCACCTCCACCGCGAATGCCTCGTTGCACCCGCACTTCACGCCGAGCGTCGGACGTCCGATCCCGAAGTCTCCGAGTGGGCGTCCGCGGGCGGCGACGCGGTCGAACGCGGCGCGCACTTCGGGTGGTACGAGCAGCCAGGGACTCGCCGGATCGTGC